>NZ_JBIATA010000001.1:571423-693731 GCF_042891295.1 Streptomyces sp. NPDC001902
TCCGTCCGCGTCGGGCCTGGTCCGGGGCCCACCGGGGCCGTTGGGCGCTGGTCGTCCCGGTTGGGTGATTCGGCCACGGCTGACGCCCGCGCCCGGGTTGCGCGGGCTGCCGTCCGGGCGCTCCGGTCGAGGGTGGGTCACCGGTGACGGCTGCCGTTTCCCGGCCGGGAGTTCGGCCCACGTTGCCGGCTCCGCCGGCGGCCGATGTCCGGGGTCGAGCAGGGCCGGGGGCGGCCCACCGCAGGGGGCACCGTGGCCGGCCCCGGCCCGCGCGGGGCGGCGTCCCCCGGGGCGGGCGCGTGCGGGACGACCGGGCGACAGCCCACGCGGTAGCGTCACTCGCACAGGGCAGGGCATGCGACACCGCGTGAGGGAGAAGACGACGTGAGCGGGACCGCGATGGACCGGGGCGCAGATCCGTTCGGGACCGCACGGCTGCGGCGGGCCGTGCTGGACGCGTGGGCCGCGTCGCCCGCCCGGTTCCGGGAGGACGCCAACGCGGAGGAGGACCTCGCGCTCGGCGGCTACCGCGACCGTCTCGTCGTCGAGCTGGCCCAGAACGCCGCCGACGCGGCGACCCGTGCGGGGGTGACCGGCCGCCTGCGGCTGACCCTGCGCGAGGGGGTGCTCGCCGCCGCGAACACCGGGGCCCACCTGGACGCCGCGGGCGTGGAGTCCCTGTCGACGCTGCGCGCCAGCTCCAAGCGCGAGGAGGGCGCCCTGGCCGTCGGCCGCTTCGGCGTCGGGTTCTCCGCCGTGCTCGCGGTCAGCGACGAGCCCGCGATCCTCAGCCGCAGCGGCGGCGTCCGCTGGTCGCTGGCCGAGGCCCGCGACCTCGCGCGGGAGACCGGTGGGCGCTCCCCGGGGCTCACCGACGAACTGCGCCGCCGGGACGGCCACGTACCGCTGCTGCGGCTGCCGCTGCCCGCCGAGGGCACCGCCCCGGACGGCTACGACACGTGCGTCGTGCTGCCGCTGCGCGACGGCGCCGCCGCGGACCTCGCGGCGAGCCTGCTCGCCGCGATCGACGACGCGCTGCTGCTGTCCCTGCCCGGCCTGACCGAGGTGGTCGTGGAGACGCCCGAGGGCGTACGGACCCTGAGCCGGCGTCAGGAGGACGGGCTGACCGTCGTCGTGGACAGCGCCGGCGGCACCACCCGCTGGCGCACCGTGAGCGACGCGGGCCCGCTGGAGGCGGCGCTGCTGAGCGACCGCCCGGTCGAGGAGCGGCTGCGCCCGGTGTGGTCGGTGACCTGGGCCGTCCCGGTGGGCCAGGACGGCGCGCCCGAGCGGCCGCGGACGGCGCCCTTCGTGCACGCCCCGACGCCGACGGACGAGCCGCTGGGGCTGCCCGCGCTGCTCATCGCCTCGCTGCCGCTGGACCCGAGCCGGCGCCACGCCGCACCCGGCGCCCTCACCGACTTCCTGGTCGCGCGGGCGGCCGAGCTCTACGTACGGCTGCTGGCGGACTGGCGACCGGTGAGCGCGGGCATCGTGGACCTGGTGCCCGGCCCGCTCGGCAAGGGCGAGCTGGACGCGCAACTGCGCCGCCACGTGCAGGAGCGGCTGCCGCGCACCGCCTTCCTGCCGCGCGCCGCCGACGTCACGGGCACGGACGGCGAGGACGAACTGCCGCCCGCGCTGCGCCCGGTGGAGGCCGAGGTCGTCGAGGGCACCGGCGCGGAGACCGTGCGCGTGCTGGCGGAGGTCTTCCCGACGCTGCTGCCCCCCGGGCTGGAGCGCCGCCCCGAACTGCGCGTCCTCGGGGTGGCCCGGCTGCCGCTGGGCGACGCGATCGACCGGCTCGCCGGGGTGGAGCGCCCCGCGGACTGGTGGCACCGCCTGTACGACTCGCTGGCCGGCACCGACCCGGACCGGCTGAGCGGGCTGCCCGTGCCGCTGGCCGACCGGCGTACCGTCGTCGGACCGCGCCAGGTGCTGCTGCCGCTCCCCGAGATGGACAGCGTCTACGCCGAGGGGGCCGCCCCGGTCAGCACCGGGCTGCCCGCCGCCTCGGAGCTGGCCCGGCTGGGCCTGAAGGTCGCCGACCCGGCGGCCGCGCACCCGCTGCTGGAGAAGCTCGGGGCCACCCCGGCGACCCCGCGCGCCGTCCTCACCACCCCGCAGGTGCGCGCGGCGGTGGCCGCGTCCCTGGACGCCGACGAGGCCTGGGACGAGGACGCGCCCGCGCTGGACGCGGAGGAGCTGGCCGAGGTCGTCCTGGGCCTGGTCCGGGCCGCGAACCTCGCCCCCGGCGACGAGCCGTGGCTGGCCGCCCTCGCCCTCACCGACGACGAGGGCGAGCTCGCCCCCGCCGGTGAACTGGTGCTGCCGGGCAGTGCCTTCGAGCAGGTCATCCGGGAGGGGGAGCTCGGCTCCGTCGACGAGGACCTGGCCGCCCGCTGGGGCGAGCAACCGCTGACCGCGGTCGGCGTGCTCGCCACCTTCGCCCTGGTACGGGCCACCGACGTGGTGCTCGACCCGGACGAGCTGGAGCCGCGCGAGAGCGACTGGGCCGAGCCGGACGACGCCGGACTGCTCGACGCGGTCGACGTGTGGTGCGAGGACGTCCTCGACCAACTGCCTGACACCGACGTGCCGCCGGTCGCCACCGAGATCGTCGCCGTGCGCGACCTCGACCTCGTCGCCGACGACGCATGGCCGCAGGCGCTGGCCATGCTCTCCGTGCCGCCACTGCGCGACGCGGTCACCCAGCCGGTGCGGGTCCTGCTGCCCGACGGCACCACGGAGTCGGTACGGCCCTACACCGCCTGGTGGCTGCGCGACCACCCGGTCCTCGACGGCCGCCGCCCGGTCGGCCTGCGCGCGGCCGGCGGCGACCCGCTGCTCGACGGGCTGTACGAGGACGCCGAGGCCGGCGCCGTGGACGACCAGGTGCTGCGCGCCCTGGGCGTGCGCACGTCCGTCACGGCCCTGCTGGACGAGCCGGGCGGCGCCGCCGAACTGCTCGCCCGGCTCGCCGACCCGGGCTCCACGGTCACCCCGGCCCAACTGCACCGGCTGTACTCGGAACTGGGCACCCTCGAACCCGAGCAGGTCACCCTCCCCGACGAGCTGCGGGCCGTCGTCGACGGCCACGAGCCGCGCGTGGTCGACGCCGGGGACGCCCTCGTCGCGGACGCGCCCGACCTGCTCCCGCTCACCGCAGGACTGCCCCTGCTCCCGGTGCCGCCGGTCCGCGCCGCGGCGCTGGCCGAGCTGTTCCAGGTGCGCCGGCTCAGCGAGGCCCTCGATGCCCCGGTCGTCTCCGAGGGCGAGCCGCACGACGTCGCGGACGCGGTCCGCGAGCTGCTCCCGGGCGCCCCCCTGTCGTACGTCGAGCACGAGGAACTGCTGGTCAGGGCGGCTGACGGCAGCACCGTCGAGCTCGACTGGCGATGGATCGACGGCACCCTGCACGCCGCCACGCTGGAGGGCGTCGCCGCCGGTCTGTCGTGGGCGGCCGGCGCCTGGCAGCGCCGCTTCGAGGTGGCCGCCCTGCTGGAGGACCCGACCCGCACGGAGGAGCTGGCCCGCGACCGCTGGTTCGACTGAGCGGGTGGCTGAGTGGCGACGGACCGAGTGGCCGCCGTCACACAGGGAGATATGTCGAAAGCATTTCCGCTGGATGACTGTTCGCGCGTACTCTCTTCCTCTCACCATTCGAGACGCCTCGTCCGGGGGAGTTCGACGGGCGTCCTCTTCATCTGGGGGATTCTCAAGCATGCGTATTCGCGCCACCGTGGCGGCCGTTTCCGGCGCCCTGGCCCTCGCTTCGCTGGCAGTCCCGGCCGCGCAGGCCTCCGACAAGCCGGCCGCCACTGCCCTGTCGACCTTCGCCGCCAAGGCGGGGGCGGACGAGTCCGTGGGTGACACCAAGATCACCAAGGTCGTCGTCAACGGCGGCAAGGACATCGTCCTCGGGACGAGCAACAAGAAGACGGTCTCCGTCGCGGTGACCGCCACCGACCCGGCCGGCATCGACGGCGGCGTGGCGTTCCTCTGGCACGGGTCGTCGTTCACCGACGACGGCATCGACGGCGGCCTCTTCCCGCCCACGGACTACGCCGCCTGCACCGTGGTCAACGCCACCACCTCCACCTGCAAGGTCAGCATCACCATCGACCCCAAGGCGGACCTCTACAAGAACGCGCTCGCCGGCTCCTGGAAGGTGTACGCCGTGGTCGGCGGCAAGGACGGCGACTACGTAGAGAAGGAGATCGCCGGCACCGCGAAGATCAAGCGCAACACCGAGCTGACGGTCAACGCCACGCCGGAGCCGGTGAAGAAGGGCAAGACCATCACCGTCACCGGCAAGCTCACCCGGGCCAACTGGGAGACCCACAAGTACGCCGGCTACACGGGCCAGTCCGTGCAGCTGCAGTTCCGCAAGAAGGGCACCACCGCGTACAAGACGGTCAAGACCGTCAAGTCCAGCAGCACCGGTGCCCTGAAGACCACCGTCAAGGCGTCCGTGGACGGCTACTGGCGCTACAACTTCGTCACCACCTCGCTCAGCGGCGCGTCCGTCTCCACGGCCGACTTCGTCGACGTGAAGTAACCCCACCCGCACCACCCACCGGGCGCCGGGCCCCCCTCAGCGGGGGCCCGGCGCCCTGTGCTTGCGCACACCCACGCTTGACCGGTCCTTGAACCGCCCATTCCCCGGTGATCTGTAGGCTTCCACCGCCATTCGGCATTCACCTGGGGATTTCTTCCCTTCGTTCCACTCAGTGGGGACACATGCGCATACGTACTGCCGCGATCGTGCTGGGCACGGCCGCGGCTCTCTCGGCCCTCGCCGTACCGTCCGCCAACGCGGACGAGGCCCAAGGCGACACGGCCATCACCAAGGTCGTCGTCAACGGCGGCAAGCCGATCGTCGTCGGCACGAGCGACAAGAAGATCTCGTACACCATCAGCGGCAGCGACAGCAGCGGCCTCGCCTACGGCGGCGCCTTCCTGTGGCGCGGCACCAGCCTGGACACGCCGAGCGGCGTCACCGGCTTCGGCGAGACTGAGACCTGCTCCGCCACCGCGTGCACCGTCACCGCCACCGTCAGCCCCAAGCTCGACGAGCTGCCCAGCTCCCAGGCCGGCACCTGGAACGTCCTCGCCGAACTGGACGGCAAGGACGGGGACATCAGGGAACTCGACAAGGGGACCACGATCAAGGTGCTGCGCGGTTCGCACCTGACCGTGAACGCCACGCCCGAGCCGGTGAAGAAGGGCAAGACGATCACCGTCACCGGCACCCTGACCCGGGCCAACTGGGACACGCTCAAGTACGGCGGCTACGCGAGCCAGTCCGTGCAGCTGCAGTTCCGCAAGAAGGGCTCGACCACCTACACCACGGTCAAGACCGTGAAGTCCGGTAGCACCGGTGCCCTGAAGACCACCGTCAAGGCCTCGGTGGACGGCTACTGGCGCTACGCCTTCGGCACCAACGCCACCACCGGCGGGACCGCGGCCACGGCCGACTACGTCGACGTCCGGTAGCACCCGCCGCACCCCGGGCGCCGGGTCCCCTCAGCGGGGGCCCGGCGCCCGCTGTTGTTCCGGCGGGGCGTCGTCGTCCAGGCGGCGGACGCGGCGCCAGACCAGTTCCAGCAGCGCCGCGGCCGCCACCGCCACGACGACGGCCGTCCAGGGGCCCTGCGTGCCGACCAGCCGGAGGGCGAAGAACTCCTGCAGCCACGGGGTGACCAGGACGACCAGGAATCCCGCGCCCATGGTGAGGACCAGGGCGATCCGCCACCAGGTGTAGGGACGTGCGACGAGCGCCAGCACCCACATCGCGACCAGGAAGAGGGTCAGCGTCGCGGCGCTGGTCTCCGCCTCCAGCGCGCCGGCGCCGCGGTAGTGGTGGCGGGCGAGCATGTACGTCACGAAGGTGGCGACGCCCGCGATCACCCCGGCGGGCAGGGAGTAGCGCATGACCCGGCGCACGAAGAGCGGCTTGGCCCGCTCCTTGTTGGGGGCCAGGGCGAGGAAGAAGGCGGGGACGCCGATGGTCAGCGTGGACAGCAGCGTCAGGTGCCGGGGCAGGAACGGGTAGGGCGCGTGCCAGATGATCACCAGCAGGGCGAGCAGCACCGAGTAGACGGTCTTGGTGAGGAAGAGCGTCGCGACGCGGGTGATGTTGCCGATGACCCGGCGGCCCTCGGCCACGACCGACGGGAGCGCCGAGAAGCTGTTGTCGAGCAGCACGATCTGCGCGACCGCCCGGGTCGCCTCGGAGCCGGAGCCCATGGCGACGCCGATGTCGGCGTCCTTGAGGGCGAGGACGTCGTTGACGCCGTCCCCGGTCATCGCCACGTTGTGGCCGCCGGACTGCAGCGCGCCCACCATCTCGCGCTTCTGCTGCGGGGTGACCCGGCCGAAGACCGTGCCCCGGTCGAGCTCGGCCGCCATCTGCGTGCGCTCGGCCGGCAGCCTGCGGGCGTCGACCGTCCGCTCGGCCCCCGCCAGCCCCAGCTTCCCGGCGACGGCGCCGACGGAGACCGCGTTGTCGCCGGAGATGACCTTGGCGTGCACGTCCTGCTCGGCGAAGTAGCGCAGGGTGTCGGCGGCGTCGGGGCGCAGCCGCTGCTCCAGGACGACCAGCGCTGCCGGGGTGGCCGAGGCGCCCACCGCCGGGTCGCCCAGCTCCTTCCCCGTCCGGGCGAGCAGCAGCACCCGCAGGCCCTGGGCGTTGAGGCCGTCGATCGCGCCGAGCGCCCGGTCGCCCGCGGGGAGCAGCACGTCGGGGGCGCCGAGCAGCCAGGCGCTACGCTCCCCGCCGGGCTCGGTGAAGGCCGCGCCGCTGTACTTGCGGGCGGAGGAGAAGGGCAGCGCGTCGGTGACGTGCCAGCCGTCGTCCGGGGCGGGGAAGGCCGCGGCGACGGCGGCCAGGGTGGGGTTGGGGCGCGGGTCGGCGGAGCTGACCGCGCCGAGCACCTGCCGGATGTACGCCTCGGGGACACCGTCCAGCATCCGCAGCTCCGCGACGTCCATCCCGCCCTCGGTGAGGGTGCCGGTCTTGTCCAGGCACACCACGTCCACCCGGGCCAGCCCCTCGATCGCGGGCAGTTCCTGGACGAGGCACTGTTTTCGGCCCAGCCGGATCACGCCGATCGCGAAGGCCACCGAGGTGAGCAGGACCAGCCCCTCGGGCACCATCGGGACGATGCCGCCCACCATGCGGCGGACCGCCTCGCGCCAGTCGTCGCCCTCCAGGACGAGCTGGCTGACGATCAGGCCGATCGCGGTGGGGACCATCATCCACGTGACGTACTTGAGGATCTGGCTGATGCCGCTGCGCAGTTCGGAGTGGACGAGGGTGAAGCGGCTCGCCTCCTCGGCGAGTTGCGCCGCGTAGGCCTCCCGGCCGACCTTGGTCGCGGTGAAGGACCCGCCGCCCGCGACGACGAAGCTGCCGGACATCACGGGGTCGCCGGGGCGCTTGACGACGGGGTCGGCCTCGCCGGTGAGCAGCGACTCGTCGACCTCCAGGCTGTCGGCCTCGGCCACCTCGCCGTCGACCACCACCTTGTCCCCCGGCCCGAGTTCGACGAGGTCGCCGAGGACGATCCCGGAGGTGGAGACCTGGGTGGCGACCCCGTCGCGGCGCACGGTGGGTTTCGCCTCGCCGATCACGGCGAGTCCGTCCAGGGTCTTCTTGGCGCGCCACTCCTGGAAGATGCCGATCCCGGTGTTCGCGATGATGACGAAGCCGAAGAGGCCGTCCTGGATCGGGCCGACCACCAGGATGATCAGGAACAGCACGCCGATGATCGCGTTGAAGCGGGTGAACACGTTCGCGCTGACGATCTCGGCCAAGGAACGCGAGGAACGCACCGGGACGTCGTTGACCTCGCCCCGCGCGATCCGCTCCGCCACCTGGGCGGCGGTCAGTCCGCCGGGCGTCGCCGGTCGCACCCCGGCCGCCTCCCGCTGCGTGCGTTCCGTCATGGCTTCGACGGTACGTGGGGGGCGGCGCCGACGGCGCGGCGGGCCGTCGCTCTCGGGGACATCTCCGGGGCGCCGTACGACCGGGGGCGTAGCCGCCGGGGTACGGACCCGGAGCCGGAGGCCGGGGGTCCGGGCCCGCGGAACCCGCGGGCCCCGGCTCAGTCCTGTGCGGCGTCCTCCGCGGCGCGTGCCCGCCGGATGGCGTCCCGGCGGGCACGCACGTACCAGAGGCCGATGAGCCCGAGGCCGCCGCCGGCCAGGCAGGTCCAGATCCACCAGGCGTGGCCGTGGTCGGCGTACCAGCCGTAGAAGGGGAGCTGGACGAGGAAGAGCGCGAACCAGATGACCGTCCCGACGGTGACGGTCGCGACGTCGTTCGCCTCCAGAGGTGCCGGCGCCTCGCGCAACCCGGTCGTCCCCTTGCTGTGGCTGCTGCTGCTCATACCGCACAGCGTACCCAGTGGCCCCGGGCGGTCTACGCGCGGAGATAGCGTTTGGGACGCTCATATGTTCATACTGAAACGGTCCGAGACTGGCCGGTTTCAGTCGTAGGAACCTCCAAAAGCTCCCGCCCCCCACGCAAGGACCCGCATGTCCCCGTCGACCACCGCCAAGGTCGTGCCCAGTTCCCCGACCCCGCCCCCGGCGGCCGCCCACGGCGCGCTCGACCGGTTCTTCCGGATCACCGAGCGGGGGTCCTCGGTCCCCCGGGAGATCCGCGGAGGTCTGGCCACCTTCTTCGCGATGGCCTACATCATCGTCCTGAACCCGATCATCCTCAGCTCGGGCGTGGACAAGTACGGCCACCACCTCGACGGCGGCCAGCTGGTCACCGCCACCGTCGTGACCGCCGCCTTCACCACCCTGCTCATGGGCGTCATCGGCAACGTGCCGATCGCGCTGGCGGCGGGTCTGGGCGTCAACAGCATCGTCGCGCTCCAGCTCGCGCCGAAGATGAGCTGGCCGGACGCGATGGGCATGGTGGTCCTCGCCGGTCTCGCGATCATGGCGCTGGTCGCCACGGGCCTGCGGGAGCGGGTGATGAGCGCCGTGCCGCTCGGCCTGCGCAAGGCGATCGCCATCGGCATCGGCCTGTTCATCGTGCTGATCGGCCTGGTCGACTCCGGCTTCGTGACCCGCATCCCGGACGTCGCGCACACCACCGTCCCGCTGCAGCTGGGCGCGGGCGGCCACCTGACCGGCTGGCCGGTGCTGATCTTCATCCTCGGCGTGCTGCTGACCCTCGGGCTGATCATCCGCAAGGTGCCCGGCGCCATCCTGATCAGCATCGTCGCGATGACCGTTCTCGCACTCGTCGTCGACGCGGTGGCGAACGTCAAGGACACCGCCTGGGGCCTGACCGTCCCGCAGTGGCCCGGCAACCCGGTCGCGACCCCCGACTTCGGGCTGATCGGCAAGGTGAGCCTGTTCGGCGGCTTCCAGGAGGTCGGTGTGCTCACCGGCATCCTCTTCGTCTTCACCGTGCTGCTGAGCTGCTTCTTCGACGCGATGGGCACCATCCTCGGCGTCAGCGACGAGGCGCACCTGCTGGACTCCAAGGGCGACCTGCCCGGGATGAGCCGGGTGCTGATGGTGGACGGCATCGCCACCGCCGCCGGTGGCTTCACCTCGTGCTCGGCCAACACCTGCTACGCGGAGTCCACCGCCGGTGCCGGCGAGGGCGCGCGCACGGGCCTCGCCTCGATCGCCACCGGTCTGCTCTTCGTCGTCGCGCTGTTCTTCGCGCCGCTGGCCACCATGGTCCCGGCCCAGGCGGCCACCCCCGCGCTCGTCGCGGTGGGCTTCCTGATCATGGCGGGCAGCATCCGGGAGATCGACTGGAGCGACTACACGATCTCCATCCCGGCGTTCCTGACGATGCTGCTCATGCCGTTCACCTACTCGATCACCAACGGCATCGGCATCGGGTTCATCACCTTCTGCGTGCTGCGGCTGGTGGCGGGGCGCGGCCGTGAGGTGCCGTCCGCGCTCTACGCGGTGTCGGCGGTCTTCGCCTTCTACTACCTGATGCCGGCGCTCGGCCTGACGTAACCGGCCGTGTAGAACTGCTCGGTCTCGTCGACGGAGGCCTTGAGCCTCTCGTCGAAGTCATCGCGAATGAGCGTCCGGACGATGTAGTCCTGGACGCTCATTCCGCGTTTGGCGGCGTGAGCCTGGAGACGGTCCAGCAGGTCCCCGTCTATGCGCATGCTGAGCACTCTCGAAGCCATGGCCCAAGGGTCCGGCGGGCCCCTCGGGGCATGCGTCGTTTTCGGGGCGGAACTCACCCGGATGGGTGACTTCCTTGACGAATGCGTTTGGACGCGGCACGGCTGCGGCAATTTTACTTAGCATAGGTAATGAGCTAATCTAACGAACGTGACCGAACTGTCCGAGGACGACCGCTCAGCGGTGAACACGCTGCGCGGAGCCGTGATGCGGCTCTCCCGCCGACTGCGCCACCACCGGGTCGACGAGTCGCTGAGCCCGACGGAGATGTCCGTGCTGGGCACCCTCGCGCGCTGCGGATCCGCCACCCCCGGGGAGCTGGCCCGCAAGGAGCACGTACAGCCGCCGTCCATGACGCGGATCGTCGCCATGCTCGAGTCCAAGGGCCTGGTGCACCGGGACCCGCACCCGGACGACCGGCGGCAGGTCGTCGTCCGGCAGACCGAGCAGGCGGAGGCGATGCTCGAGGAGAGCCGGGCCCGGCGCAACGCGTTCCTGGCCGAACTCATGGCCACCCTCACGGAGGAGGAACGCGCCGTGCTCCGGGAGGCGGCGCCCGTCCTGGAGAAGCTCGCTCACGCCGACGCAAGGAACCGATGACGAGGAGGCGAGACCGGATTGAGTTCGGCAGCCGCATCACAGGCCGCACCCGAACCGAACATCCCTGAGGGGACCGGACCGGCCGGCACCGCCGACCCGGCCGATCTTCCCACCCCGGCGGGCGCCGACGCCGCCGCGGGGGCCGCCGGACCGCCCGGGACCCCCGGCACCGGCCGCCCCGCCGCGCCGCCGGCGCCCGGCGGCATGTTCAGCTCGCTCCGCAACCGCAACTACCGGCTCTTCGCCGGTGGGGCGATCGTCTCCAACACCGGCACCTGGATGTCGCGCATCGCGCAGGACTGGCTGGTGCTGAGCCTGACCGGGTCCTCCTTCGCCGTCGGCATCACGACCGCGCTGCAGTTCCTGCCCATGCTGCTCTTCGGGCTCTACGGCGGCGTCATCGCCGACCGCTACCCCAAGCGCCGCACCCTGCTGGCCACCCAGGCGGCCATGGGCCTGCTGGGCCTCGCCCTGGCCGCGCTGACCCTCAGCGGAGCCGTCCAGGTCTGGCACGTGTACGCCATCGCCTTCGGGCTCGGCATGGTCACCGTCGTCGACAACCCCAGCCGGCAGGCGTTCGTCGTCGAGATGGTCGGCCCGGCCGACGTCCGCAACGCGGTCTCCCTGAACTCCGCCAACTTCCAGAGCGCCCGCCTCATCGGCCCCGCCGTCGCGGGCGCGCTGATCACCGCGGTCGGCAGCGGCTGGGCCTTCCTCTTCAACGGCCTGTCCTTCCTGGCGCCGCTCGCCGGACTGCTGCTCATGCGCCGTTCCGAGCTGTACGAGGTGCCCACCGCGCCGCGCGGCAAGGGCCAGCTGCGCGAGGGCCTGCGCTACGTCGCCGGACGGCCCGAGCTGATCTGGCCCATCGTGCTGGTCGGCTTCATCGGCACCTTCGCGTACAACTTCCCGATCTGGCTCACCGCCTTCGCCGACCACGTCTTCCACGGCGACGCCGGGATGTACGGCCTGTTCAACTCGGTGCTCGCGGTCGGCTCCGTCGTCGGGGCGCTGCTGGCGGCCCGGCGCGGCAGCACCCGGCTGCGGCTGCTGGTCGGCGCGGCGCTCGGGTTCGGCCTGCTGGAGGTCGTGGCGGCACTGGCGCCGACGTACTGGATCTTCCTGGCGCTCATGCTGCCGATCGGCATCTTCGGCCTCACCTTCAACACCACCGCCAACGCCAGCGTCCAGCTCGCGACCGACCCCGCCATGCGGGGCCGCGTCATGAGCCTGTTCATGATGGTCTTCGTGGGCGGCACACCGCTGGGCGGCCCGCTCGTCGGCTGGATCACCGACGTCTTCGGGGCCCGGACCGGCTTCCTGGCCGGCGGCCTGGTCGCCGCGGTGGCGGCGGCCTGCGTCGGACTCTTCCTGGCCCGGCTGGGCGGTCTGCGGCTCAAGATCGACCTGCACCGCGGCAAGGACCACAAGCTGATCGAGTTCGTGCCGCGGGAGTCGGAGTCGGTGGCCGCCTGAGCGCGGCCACGGGCCGGACGAACGGTCAGGCGGTCCCGGGGACCCGGCGCCGGTTGCGGAACTGCCGCATCAGCTCGGCCCACACCAGCAGGCCGGTCACCGGGGCGGTGGCCGCGAAGAGCATGTGCACGTAGTCCTCGCCCAGGCTCGACGAGGCCCACAGGCTCCATGCCAGCGCGGCCACCACGCCCACCGCGGTCAGGAACCACGAGGGCAGTTCGCGGCGGTCGTCGACGATCGCCGCGGCCGTGCCCAGCCCGCCGCCGATCACCAGTCCCATGACCAGGACGGCGCGGGTCCAGTCCGGGGCACCGATGACGTCCTGCAGCACGGGTTTCGTGTGCAGCTGGCGGTAGGTGATCAGCAGGCTGGCGACGTAGACGGTCACCAGCGTCCCCAGGCTGAGCGCTCTCACCAGCTGACCGAGCGCACCGCGCTCCCCACCGGGCATGATGTCCCCCCGCTGCCGGAAGTAGGCCGAAACGGCCGGTAACGGCTCTACAGAATGCCCGAAAACGGATGAACGGCACAGGGGATCGGCGAAACCGGGGCGGCCCCGGCCGCCTCAGGACGTGCGCGCTCCGGCGTCGTAGCGCTCGCGGGCCTCGACGACCTCCTCGATGTGCTCCTCCGCCCAGTCCTTCACGGCGGAGAACAGCACGGCCAGGCTCTCGCCCAGCGGCGTCAGCGCGTAGTCCACCCGCACGGGCACGGACGGCGTGACGGTCCGTGCGACCAGTCCGTCCCGCTCCAGGGTGCGCAGCGTCTGCGTGAGCATCTTCTGGCTGACGCCCGCGATGCGGCGGCCCAGGTCGCTGTAACGCTGCGGCCCGTCCTTGAGCGCGGCCATGAGCAGGCCGGCCCACTTGTCGCTGATCCGGATGAGCAACTGGTTCGTCGGGCAGCCCTTCATGAACGCGTTGTAGGCCACGCGTGCCTCCTCGCGCCGCTGGGACGCGGTGGTCGTCGCCATGGGGGCTCCCCTCCGGACTCCTCGGTTCGGTACGCACTTCCAGGTACGTACTTACCCGTAGAGAGTAGCTCTCCCTAGGTTTGTGATGGCGGCGGGACCAGTCGCCGTCACATCCTCAGGAACAGGGAGCTTCTGCCATGCGTGCTGTCGTGATCAGGGAATTCGGCGGGCCCGAGGTGCTGGAGGTCGCCGAGGTGGCGCTGCCCGAGCCGGGCCCCGGCGAGGTCCGGGTGCGGGTGGCCGCGGCCGGGGTCAACCCCGCCGACCTGGCCGTGAGGGCCGGTCTGCTCGGGGCCGGGGCGCTGGTGCCCGGGGCCTTCCTCGGGATGGGCTGGGACGTCGCGGGGACCGTGGACGCGGTCGGCGCCGGGGTCTCCGCCCCCGTGCCGGGCACGGCCGTCGTGGGCGCGGTGGGCGGGTTCGGGCAGCGGACCAAGGCGCACGCCGAGTACGTCGTGCTGGGCGCGGACGCCCTCGCCGCGGCCCCCTCGTCCGTCGACCCCGTCCACGCCGCCACCCTCCCGACCAACGCCCTCACCGCCGACCAGGCGCTCGGCCTGCTGGCCGCCCGGCCCGGCGACCGCGTGCTGGTCACCGGCGCCGCGGGCTCGGTCGGGGGCTACGCCGTCCAGCTGGCCCGCCACGCGGGGCTGCACGTCGTCGCCCTGGCCCGCCCCGCCGACCTCCCGCTGCTGCGGGAACTGGGCGCCGACGAGGCCGTGTCGTCCCTGGACGGCGTCCGCGCCGACGCCGCCCTCGACGCGGCGGCGCTCGGCGCCCCCGCCCTGGCGGCCGTACCGGACGGCGGCGGCTACGTCACCGTCCGGCCCGACGCGGTGCCCGCCGCCGAGCGCGGCATCCGGGTCGCCGCCGTGCAGGTCCAGCCGGACGGCGGGCGCCTCGCGGAACTCGTGGCCTTGCTGGACCGGGGCGTGCTCACCACGCGGGTGGCCGACACCTACCCGCTGGAGGAGGCCGCCAAGGCCCACGCCCGCCTCGCGGAGGGGGGTGTGCGGGGGAGGCTCGTGCTGGTGCCGTGACCCCGGCGGCGTCGGTGACCTCGGGGGTGCTTCATCGTTTCGAGTGACTGTGCGATCGGGGCGCCCCGGGCGGGCGGCGGCTGCCCGAGGATCGGAGGTGTCGTCAGTCGCGTGTGCGGAGCCCCCTGGAGGACCGATGAGCTCACAGCCCCACTGGGCGTCTCGGGCGGCCGCCGGTTCGTACGCGCCGGACGACCCGGAAACCGCGCTCAAGTACGCGATCCGGCACCACGGGAGGACCGGGTGCAGATCGTCGAGGGGTCATCCGGCAAGTGGTGCCACCTACATGGGGGCATGAGAGGGCCGCAGCCATGATCCGTCGGCAGATCGACCCCGTCGTGCAGAAGATGGGGTGCCTCTCGGGCTCGGGAAACCCGGACCTTCCCGGCAGCGGCAGCTGGTACGTGCCGGAGCTGGCCGTCGTGCCGGAAGACCTGGCGGAAGCCGACGCTCTCGTCCCCCACCAGACCCTGCTGGTGGTGGAGGTCACCTCCGAGTCCAACGGTGACACCGACCGGATCGTCAAACGCCGCCGCTACGCCGAGTACGGCGCCCCGCTGTACCTCCTCGTCGACCGTCAGGAGCGCAGCTGCACCCTGTAGGCGGAGCCGGGGGGAGCTCGGCTACCGGGTGGTGGACGGCCCGCATCCCTCCGGCACGCCGCTGCGGCTGCCCGAGCCCTTCGGACTCGTACTGGACACAGCGGAGTTCTGAGGCCCGGTCCTCGCCACGGTCCGCCGACTCACAGCCCGTCCGCCAGCAGCTCCGCGAGGTGCCGGGCGCGTACCCCGCCGAGCTGGGCGAGCTGGGTGCGGCAGGAGAAGCCGTCCGCCAGGACGGCCGTGCCGGGGCGGGCGGCACGGACGGCGGGCAGCAGACGCTCCTCGGCGCAGGCGACGGAGACCTCGTAATGGCCACGCTCGAAGCCGAAGTTCCCGGCCAGGCCGCAGCAGCCGGAGGCCAGGGTGCCGGTGAGGCCCGCGCGGGAGCGCAGCCGGCGCTCGGCGGCGTCGCCCAGGACGGCGTGCTGGTGGCAGTGGGTCTGGCCGGTGACCGGCCGGTCGAGGCGGGGCGGCGTCCAGCCGGGGGCCCGCTCCTCCAGCACCTGCGCGAAGGTGCGTACGGAACCGGCCAGGGCCCGCGCCTCGTCGGTGCCCAGGAGTTCGGGCAGATCGGTACGGAGCGCCGCCGCGCAGCTCGGCTCCAGGACGACGACGGGATGACCGGCGGCGACCACGGGGGCCATCCGCCGGACCGTGCGGTGCATCACCTGCCGGGCCCGGTCGAGGCGGCCGGTCGAGACCCAGGTCAGGCCGCAGCAGACGCGTCCCGGCGGCAGCACGACGCGCAATCCGGCCGCCCGCAGGACGCGTACGGCGGCGCGGCCGACCTCGGGGGAGAAGCGGTCGGTGAAGGTGTCCGGCCACAGCACCACGGTCCCTCCGGCCTCCGGCGCGGGCTCCTGCCGCCGCCACCAGCGCACGAAGGGCTCCTCGGCCAGCGGCGGCAGTTCCCGCTCGGGCGCGACGCCCGCCGCCCGCTTGGCCACGGCGGCCAGCGGCCGTACCCGTGCCAGGGCGTTCACGGTCCCGGCGAGCGGGGCCGCCGCGCGCAGCCACGTCGGCAGCCCGCCCATCAGGTAGTGCGCGGCGGGCCGCGGCCGCCGCCGGTAGTGGTGGTGGAGGAACTCCGCCTTGTAGGTGGCCATGTCGACGCCGACCGGGCAGTCCGAGCGGCAGCCCTTGCAGGACAGGCAGAGGTCCAGGGCGTCCAGGACCTCCGGCGAGCGCCAGCCGCCGGTGACGATCTCGCCGGCGAGCATCTCGTGCAGCAGCCGGGCCCGGCCTCGCGTGGAGTGCCGCTCCTCGTGCGTCGCCCGGTACGAGGGGCACATGACGCCCGCCTCCGGATCCCCGGCCCCCGGACCCCCGCCCGTGTCACGGCACTTGGCGACGCCGACGCAGCGGCGCACCGCCGCCGAGAAGTCCCCTCCGTCGTGGGGGTAGCCGAAGGCGACGTCGACCGGCCGGTGCGGCAGGACGGCGAAGCGCAGGTGGGCGTCGAGCGGTTCGGGCCGCACCAGCATGCCGGGGTTGAGGCCGCCCGCCGGGTCCAGTGCGTCCTTGAACCGGCCGAAGAGGGCGACCAGTTCGTCGCCGTACATCCTGGGCAGCAGCTCCGCGCGGGCCTGCCCGTCGCCATGCTCCCCGGACAGCGAGCCGCCGTGGGCGACGACGAGCTCCGCGACGTCCTCGGAGAAGCGCCGGAAGCGGGCCACACCGGCCGCGCCGAGCAGGTCGAAGTCGATGCGCACGTGGATGCAGCCGTCGCCGAAGTGCCCGTAGGGGGTGCCGTGCAGGCCGTGCTCGCGCAGCAGCGCACGGAATGCGCGCAGGTAGGCGCCGAGCCGCGCCGGGGGCACCGCGCAGTCCTCCCAGCCCGGCCAGGCCTCCGCGCCCCCGGGTGTCCGGGTGGCGGTGCCGGCGGCCTCCTCGCGGATCCGCCACAGCCTGCGCTGCGCGACGGGGTCGGTCACGACGACCGAGTCGCCCGCGTCGGCGAGCCGCCGCAGCGCCTCCGCCTCGCCGGTGCCGGGCATCTCGACGAAGAGCCACGCGCCGCCCCGCGGCAGCAGCCCGGCGGCCTCGCCGCCCACCAGGTCGGCGGCCATGCCCTCCACCGTCAGCGGGCCGTACGGCAGCAGGCCGTTCGCGGCGTCGGCGGCGGCGCCTTCGTCCGGGTAGCCGAGGACGACCAGGACGCGCACCGGGGGCGCGGGCACCAGCCGGACCTCGGCCTCCGTGAGCACCGCGAGCGTGCCCTCGCTGCCGGTCAGGGCCCGGGCCAGGTCCCGGCCGCGTTCGGGGAGCAGGGCGTCGAGGGCGTAGCCGGAGATGCGGCGGGGGAGCTGCTGCGGATAGCCGGTGCGCAGCAGGGCGAGATGGCCGTCCACCAGTTCCCGCAGGTCGGCGCGGAGCGGGTCGGCGGTGCGCAGCGGCTCGCCGCCGTAGGTGAGGCACTCCAGGGCCCGGACGTTGTCGGCGGTGGTGCCCCAGGCGACGGAGTGCGGGCCGCACGCGTTGTTGCCGATCATGCCGCCGAGGGTGCAGCGGCTGTGGGTGGACGGATCGGGGCCGAAGGTCAGCCCGTGCGCGGCGGCGGCGCGCCGCAGGTCGTCCAGGACCACTCCCGGCTGCACACGGGCCGTCAACGCCTCGGGGCTGAGTGACACGATCCGGTGCATGTGCCGGGTGAAGTCGAGGACGACCCCGGTGCCCGTCGCCTGCCCGGCGATCGACGTGCCGCCGCCGCGCGGCACCACCGGCACCCCGTGCGCCCGGCACACGGCGAGCGCCGCGGCCACGTCGTCGGCGTCGCGCGGCGCGACCACGGCCACCGGAACGCGCCGGTAGTTGGACGCGTCCATCGTGGTCAGCGCCCTGCTCTGCGGGTCGAAGGAGACCTCGCCCCGCACCGCCCGCTCCAGCTCGCGGCGCAGTCTGTGCCGCAGATCGTCCGCCATGCCCCTCAGCCTGCCCCACCGCGCCGCATGTCTCACCGGATGGACCGGAGCCCGTAACCGGGTCGTCACGCACTACGCTGCGAGACGTGGCCGAGATCCAGATTCCCGCTGACATCAAGCCCGCCGACGGACGATTCGGTTCGGGCCCCTCCAAGGTGCGGCCCGAGGCGCTCAGCGCCCTGGCCGCCACCGGCACCTCGCTGATGGGCACCTCTCACCGGCAGGCGCCGGTGAAGGACCTGGTCGGCCGGGTCCGGGACGGCATCCGCGAGCTCTTCTCGCTCCCCGAGGGCTACGAGGTGGTGCTCGGCAACGGCGGCTCCACCGCCTTCTGGGACATCGCCACGCACGGGCTCATCGAGCGCAAGTCGCAGCACCTCAGCTTCGGCGAGTTCTCCTCCAAGTTCGCCACGGCGGCCAAGCTGGCGCCGTGGCTGGACGAGCCGACCGTGATCTCCGCCGACCCGGGCACGCACCCCGAGGCGGCCGCCGAAGCAGGTGTGGACGTCTACGCCTTCACCCACAATGAGACCTCCACCGGTGTCGCGATGCCGCTGCGGCGCGTGGCCGGCGCCGACGAGGGCGCCCTCGTCCTGGTCGACGCCACCTCCGGCGCGGGCGGCCTGCCGGTCGACATCGCCGAGACCGACGTCTACTACTTCGCCCCGCAGAAGTCCTTCGCCGCCGACGGCGGGTTGTGGATCGCCGCGTTCTCCCCGGCCGCGCTGGAGCGCGCCGCGCGGATCGCCGCGTCCGGCCGCCACATCCCGGCCTTCTTCGACCTGCCGACCGCGATCGACAACTCGGGCAAGAACCAGACGTACAACACCCCCGCGCTCGCCACCCTGTTCCTGCTGAACGACCAGCTGGAGTGGATCAACGGCCAGGGCGGTCTGGACTGGGCCGTCGCGCGCACCGCCGACTCCTCCTCGCGCCTGTACACCTGGGCCGAGGACTCCAAGTACGCCACCCCGTTCGTCACCGACCCGGCCAAGCGCTCCCAGGTCGTCGGCACGATCGACTTCAACGACGAGGTCGACGCGGCGGTGATCGCGAAGGTGCTGCGCGCCAACGGCGTCGTCGACACCGAGCCGTACCGCAAGCTGGGCCGCAACCAGCTGCGCGTCGCGATGTTCCCGGCCGTGGAGCCGGCCGACGTCGAGGCCCTGACCGCCTGCGTCGACTTCGTCGTCGAGCGGCTCTGAACCCGGGCCCCACGGGGCCACCACCGCCGGTGGGCGGGGCGATCGCCCCGCCCACCGGTGTTCCCGGGGCGTCTCAGCGCTCCCGGCGCAGCAACCGGCGCACCCCCACCAGCAACGCCGCGACCGCGGCCAGGGTGACGGCGCCCAGTGCGAACTGCCGTGTCGAGACCGCCTCGTCCGCGCCGGAACCGGCGGCGTCCGCCGAGGAACTCCCCGACTGCCCCGGGGAGGAGGCGGCACGGCGGGCCGCGTCGGGCAGGTCGTCCCCGCTCAGCGGTACGCGCCAGACCTCGCTGTCCGCGCCCTCGCTGCCGTACATCAGGGCCCGGCCGTCCGGGGTGAAGGCGACGGACTCGCCCTGCCGCTGCAGCGGCACGTGCATCTGGTCGATCCGGCGCGCCGTGCCGTCGGACCAGCGGTACATCAGGGCGCCGAGGTAGCCGCGCAGCACCAGCCGGCTGCCGTCCGGGGAGAAGGCGCCGTCGGTGATCCACAGCGGGATGGCCGCGATGCGCCGGAAGACGTTGGTGCCGCTCGCGGAGAGCTTCGCCGGGCCCTCGTAGAGGGCGCCGCCGTCCTCGTTCTTGCTCGCGATGTACACCCGCCCGGTCGTGGGGTCGACCATCATCGCCTCGGCGTTGCGCGGACCGCCGTCGTACTGGACGGTGTACTGCGTGGCCGTCACCGTCCGGTCCGTCAGCCGTTCCGGCTCCGGGAAGCGGTAGATCCACACGTGCGGCCAGGAGCCGCCGAGGTTGTCGCCGATGTCGCCGACGTACAGGGCGCCGTCCGGGCCCATCGAGATCGCCTCGACGTCGCGCGGGCTGCCCACGCCGCGCAGGGTGACGGTGGCGACCGTCTTGCCGGTCGCGGAGTCGACGGCGTAGACGTACGGGCCGTCGTCGCTGTCGTTGTGCGTCCAGTAGACGCCCTTGTGGAGGCGGCTGGCGACCAGGCCGCTCGACTCGGTGATCCGCGGGTCCGACATCGTGAAGGCCACGGACTCCCCGTCGTCGGCGGCCGCGCTGCCGACGAGGGGACCCATGACGAGGACGGAGGCCGCGGCCGCGGCGAGCAGTGGGCGCATGCGCCAAGCCTGCCAGGTGGACGGCTCAGGCGAAGTCGAGGCCGCCGGTGCGGCTGCGCTTCAGTTCGAAGAAGGTGGGGTGGCCGGCCAGCGCCCGGACCCCGTCGAACAACCGCGCCGCCTCCTCGCCGCGCGGGATCGAGGTGAGGACGGGGCCGAAGAAGGCGGCCCCGTCGATGTGCAGGGTGGGCGTCCCGACCTCCTCCCCGACCGGGTCCATGCCCTCGTGGTGGCTCCTGCGCAGCTCCTCGTCGTACGCGGTGCCGCCCGCGGCCTGCGCCAGCTCCGGCGGCAGGCCCGCCTCCGCCAGCGCCTCGCGCAGCACCTCGTCGGAGGCCGGGCGGTCCTGCACGTGCAGCCGGGTGCCGAGCGCCGTGTACAGCTCGCGCAGCACGTGCTCCCCGTGGTGCCGTGCGGCGGCGACGCACACCCGTACCGGGCCCCAGCCGGTGCTCAGCAGCCGCTCGTAGCGCTCGGGCAGGCCCTCTCGGCCCTCGTTGAGCACGGACAGGCTCATCACCCGGAAGCGCAGGCGCAGTTCGCGTTCCCGCTCCACCTCCAGGATCCAGCGGGAGGTGATCCAGGCGAAGGGGCAGATGGGGTCGAAGTAGAAGTCCACCGAGTGCGTCATGCCCGTCACCCTAGGAGCGGAACGGCCCGCTCAGCAGGGCCATTCGAGGGCTTCTCCGCTGGGCCAATCACCCTGACCGCCCGGCCTTCCCGGCCCCGCGGCAGTGACGGTGCTAACACCGCCGGACCCGAGGTCAGGGCCCTGCCGGGGAGCCCGCGGGCCCTAAGATCCCCTCCATGTCCAGCGCACCCCCCGGCCCCGGCGACGGGCCCCGCCGCACGCCCGGACGCCGCACGGCGTGGATGTTCGTCGGCGACTCCATGACGATCGGCAGCGCGGGGGAGCACACCTGGCGCTACCGCATGTGGCAGCACCTGCGGTCGCTGGGGACGGAGGGCGAGGACTTCGAGATCGTCGGCCCGCGGACCGCGCTGCACGACCCCGGTGCCGACGCGGCCGTCTCGCAGCGCTACGCCGACCCCGCCTTCCCCGTCTCCGCGCGCCGCCACCTGGCCGGCTGGGGCGAGGGGTGGCTGCACATGGCGCCGCTCATCGAGGGCGCCGTGCGGGAGCACCGTCCCGACGTGCTGCTGGTCTCGCTGGGGCTGATCGACCTCGGCTTCTACACCAACCCCGAGCAGACCGAGGCCAACGTGCGGCTGTTCGTCGGGCGGGCGCGGGCGGCCAACCCCCGTGTCGCCGCGGTGCTGCTGCCCGTCATACCCAACTCGCGCTGCGACCAGGACCCCGGATTCGGCGCACAGTGCGAGGAGTTCAACACCCGCCTGGCCAAGACCGTCGCCGACCTGGGCACCGCGGCCTCGCCGCTGCTGCTGGCCTCCCGCCCGGCCGGCTACGACATCGCCCGGGACACCTACGACGGCACCCACCCCAACGCCTCCGGGGAGCACCGGCTGGCGGCCGCGTTCGCCGACGCCGCGCACCAGGCGTGGGGCCTGGGGGCGCCGTACCGACACCCCCTCAACTCCGCTTGATTCGAGCGCACTCCAAGAGCTTGGCTGGTCCCCATGGAGTACACACAGCTCGGACGCACCGGACTCAAGGTCAGCCGGCTCGTACTGGGAACGATGAACTTCGGCCCGCAGACGGACGAGGCCGACAGCCACGCGATCATGGACGCCGCGCACGACGCGGGCGTCAACTTCTTCGACACGGCCAACGTCTACGGCTGGGGCGAGAACAAGGGCCGCACCGAGGAGATCATCGGCAGCTGGTTCGCCAAGGGCGGCGGCCGCCGCGACAGGACCGTCCTGGCGACCAAGGTCTACGGCAACATGGGCACCGACGGCACCCCCTGGCCGAACGACGACAAGCTCTCCGCGCTCAACATCCGGCGTGCCGCCGAGGCGAGCCTGAAGCGCCTGGGCACGGACCACATCGACGTCTACCAGTTCCACCACATCGACCGCGCGACGCCGTGGGAGGAGATCTGGCAGGCGATCGACGTCCTGGTGCAGCAGGGCAAGGTGCTCTACGCCGGGTCGTCCAACTTCCCCGGCTGGGGCATCGCCAAGGCCAACGAGGCCGCCGCGCGTCGCCATTCGCTCGGCCTGGTCAGCGAGCAGTGCCTGTACAACCTCGCCGAGCGCCGCGCGGAGATGGAGGTCATCCCGGCCGCGCAGGAGTACGGCCTGGGCGTCATCCCCTGGTCGCCGCTCCACGGCGGCCTGCTGGGCGGCGCGCTGCGCAAGGAGCGCGAGGGCGGCGGCTCCCGCTCCACCTCCGGCCGCAGCGCCGACTCGCTGAAGGACAGCGCCCTGCGCGAGCAGGTCCAGGCGTACGAGGACGCCGTCGACAAGGCCGGCCTGCAGCCCGGTGACGTCGCCCTGGCCTGGCTGCTGGGCCGCCCCGGGATCACCGGCCCGATCGTCGGCCCGCGCACCCGCGAGCAGCTGGACTCCGCGCTGCGCGCGGTCGAACTGGAGCTGCCCGCGGAGCTGCTCGCCGAGCTGGACGAGATCTTCCCGGGCCCGGGCCCGTCCCCGGAGGCCTTCGCCTGGTAGGCGTCCGCGGTGGTCCGCCCCGTCGTGCGCCCGGTCGCAGATTCACCCGGTCGGGCGCACGATGAGGGTATGACCACAGCCAAAGAGATCATGCATCCCGGCGCCCGTGCGATACCGGCGACCGAGACTCTCGACCGGGCGGCGCAGCTCATGCGCGAGCTCAACGTCGGCGCGCTGCCGGTCCACGACGTGAACGACCGGATGTGCGGCATCATCACCGACCGGGACATCGTCACCAAGTGCATCGCCGCGGGGCGCGACCCCTCCAAGGTGACCTGCGGCGACCTGTGCGAGGGCACCCCCCGCTGGATCGACGCGGACGCCGACGTCTCCGACGTCCTGACCGAGATGGAGTCGCACCGCATCAAGCGGCTCCCGGTGGTCGAGGACAAGAAGCTGATCGGCATCATCACCGAGGCCGACCTGGCCCGCCACCTCACCGACGAACAGGTGGCGGAATTCGTCGAGAGGGTCTACGCCGGCGCCTGAGACGAGCCGGCCGAGACGGGCCGGCCCCTCCCCTCCGGTCGTCTAGCCGCGCACGACGGTGCCGACGATCACCACGACCACCAGCAAGGCGAGGGCGGCGGTCATTACTCGGGTACGGGTCTTCGGGTCCACACGTCGAGGTTAACGGGGCGGCCTCAGTGCCCCAGCGGGCAGGTCCGCACCGTCTCGTAGCGGGGTTGCGCCCCCGGCACCCCGGGTGTGGGCGGATGGCTCCGCACCAGGGAGATCGCCGCCGCCGTCCACGGGGTCCCCGCGAACTGCGCGAGGGCGTCCGTGAAGGGCCTCAGGCCCACCCTGGTGCGCCCGGCGCGCTGCCGGGCCAGCGTCAGGTGGGCGTGGAAGCGGCCGTGCTCGTCCTCGTGGTGGACGCCCGCCCGCCGGGCGGCCGCCTGCGCCGCGGCCGCGGTGCGTCCCAGGTCGTCCCCATCCAGTCCGGCCCAGAGCGTGCGGTCGCCGAAGCGGCCGCCGCCGGTCAGCGCGATCCGGCAGTGCGGATGGCGCCGCGCCGCCCGGTCCAGACGTTCGACCAGACCGGGCAGCAGGGCCTCGTCCACCTCGCCGAGGAACGCCAGCGTCACGTGCCATCCGGCACGCTCCGTCCAGCGCAGCCCGTCCGCGCCCGGCAGGGCGCGGAGCGCGTCGACGGCGCCCCCCAGTTCGGCGAGGGCGGACCTGGGGGGCACGACGGCCACGAACAGCCTCATCCCCCCAGGGTGCACCGCACCGGACTAGCGTGCGATGTCCGCGTAGCCCTCGACCTCGCGCGGGTCCCGGGAACCCGGGCCGACGTAGCGGGCCGAGGGGCGCACCAGGCGGCCGGTGCGCTTCTGCTCCAGGATGTGCGCGGACCAGCCGGCGGTGCGGGCGCAGCTGAACATCGACGTGAACATGTGGGCCGGGACCTCGGCGAAGTCCAGGATGATCGCCGCCCAGAACTCCACGTTGGTCGCCAGCACGCGGTCCGGGCGCCGGGAGTGCAGCTCCTCCAGGGCCGCCTTCTCCAGCGCCTCCGCGATCTCGAAGCGGGGGGCGCCCAGCTCCCTGGCCGTACGGCGCAGCACCCGCGCCCGCGGGTCCTCGGCGCGGTAGACGCGGTGGCCGAAGCCCATCAGACGCTCGCCCTTGTCCAGGGCCTGCTTGACGTACGCCTCGGCGTCGCCGGTCCGCTCGATCTCCTCGATCATGCCCAGCACGCGCGAGGGCGCGCCGCCGTGCAGCGGGCCCGACATGGCGCCCACCGCGCCGGACAGCGCGGCGGCCACGTCGGCACCGGTGGAGGCGATCACACGCGCGGTGAAGGTGGACGCGTTCATGCCGTGCTCGGCGGCGGAGGTCCAGTAGGCGTCCACGGCCTTGACGTGCTTGGGGTCCGGCTCGCCGCGCCAGCGGATCATGAAGCGCTCGACGACCGTCTCCGCCTTGTCGATCTCGCTCTGCGGCACCATCGGCAGCCCCTGGCCGCGCGCCGACTGCGCCACGTACGACAGCGCCATCACGGCCGCGCGCGCCAGGTCCTCGCGGGCCTGCTCGGCGTCGATGTCCAGCAGCGGCTTCAGACCCCACACCGGCGCGAGCATGGCCAGCGCCGACTGGACGTCCACGCGGATGTCACCGGAATGGACGGGGATCGGGAAGGGCTCGGCGGGCGGGAGGCCGGGGTTGAAGGCACCGTCGACCAGCAGGCCCCACACGTTCCCGAAGGAGACGTGGCCCACCAGGTCCTCGATGTCCACTCCGCGGTAGCGCAGGGCGCCGCCTTCCTTGTCGGGTTCGGCGATCTCCGTCTCGAAGGCGACGACTCCCTCGAGTCCGGGTACGAAGTCGGACATCAGGCGGCTCCTCTTGATGCGGTCGACGATCCGGTGGTGCTTGTGGCACGCGGGGTGGTGCAGGGGTGGTGCATGGGGGTTGGCACTGGGTGCCCCGCACGATATCCCCCGATGTCGAGAGGGCACAGATACCCGGCCTGTAAGTCTGTCCCCTCCCGCAGGTGACGTGAAGCGTGAGGTCCGGCACATGTTCCGGCGGGTGTTCCGGCGCAGGTCCGGCGCGGGTCCCGCGCGGGTTCCGGCGCACCGTCCGGCACACGGTGCCGCCGCCGTGCTGCAAGATGTGCGGGTGCAGCACAGCCACCACGACCCCGCCGCCATGCGCAAGCAGTACCGCGCCCACGGACTGACCGAGGACGAACTGGCCGGCGACCCGTACACGCAGTTCGCGCGCTGGTTCGCCGACGCCGTCAACGCCCGCGTCGACGAGCCCAACGCCATGGTGGTCTCCACCGCGGGGGCGGACGGACTGCCCAGCTCGCGCACGGTCCTGCTGAAGAGCTACGACCACCGCGGCTTCGTCTTCTTCACCAACTACGGGTCGAGGAAGGGCCGGGAGCTCACCGAGCGGCCGCACGCCTCGCTGCTCTTTCCCTGGCACCCGATCGCGCGCCAGGTCATCGTGGCGGGCGCCGTCGAGCGCGTGTCGCGCGAGGAGACCGAGGCGTACTTCCGCACCCGTCCGCACGGCTCGCGGATCGGGGCCTGGGCGAGCGAGCAGTCCTCGGTGGTGGGCTCGCGGGAGGAGCTGGAGCACCGCTACGAGGAGCTGACGGCCCGCTACCCCGAGGGCAGCGACGTGCCCGTGCCGCCGGACTGGGGAGGCTTCCGGGTGGTCGCGCGCAGCGTGGAGTTCTGGCAGGGACGGGAGAACCGGCTGCACGACCGGCTGGTGTACACCACCGCGGAGGACGGCTGGACGGTGCGGCGCCTGTCGCCCTGAGGGCCGCGCGACGCCCGGGGAGGGGGGCGGGACCGGTCACCGCCCGCAGACGCAGGCGACCCGCGGGCTGCTCCCCGGACGGCGGGCCGTCCGGGCATCGGCCGGACGAATCCGACGAGCCCGCGGGTCGGGTGACTGCGATGGATTTGGCCCGCTACGCACATCGCGCGCAGGCGAGGAGCGCAGGCGTCAGCCCGCAGCCACCTCACGCGTCCGATGGGAACTCATTCTCCGGACCACCTCCCTTCGTGTGTGTCCGCAACCTTAGGAAAGGCTCCGGCGGACGACAAGCGGTTTTTCTCGCGGTTCTTTCCGCCCCGTGGACCACGGCCCCGCGGCCACCGAATTTCGTGAAGTTCCTGTGTCGTCGGTCACACAGGGGTTGAATGTCCAGACGTGCAGTCATTCGATGCGACGCCGCAACTGCTCGCCGCGCTCCTCGACGGCATGGAGGCCGGCCTCTGTGCCCTGGACCGCGACGGAGTGATCACGCACTGGAACGCGGAGGCCGCCCGCATCCTGGGCTGGACGGCCGAGGAGGCCGTCGGCCGGCGCGGTTTCGCCGGCTGGGCCGCGCGCACCGCCGACGCCGAGGAGGTGCGCGAGCGGCTGCTGGGCGCCATGGCCGCGGACGGCCGCCAGGTCCACGAGTTCGCGCTGCTGACCAAGGACGGCCACCGGGTGCTGGTGCGCACCCAGGCCGCCGCGGTGCACGGCTCCGACGGGCGCCCCGCCGGGGTCTACTGCGCCTTCTCCGAGGTGCACGCCCAGATCGACCTGGAGCGCTCGATAGCCCTCAGCGAGGCGCTCTTCGACGACGCCTCGACCGGGGTCGTCCTCGTCGACGCCGACCTGCGCCCCGTCGTGGTCAACGCGTACGCCGCCCGCGTGCTGCGCACCAGCCGGGACGCGCCGCTCGGGCGGCCGCTGGGCGACTTCCTCGACCAGGGCGTGGAGGAGCTGGAGAGCGCCCTGCAGCACGTGCTCGCCGAGGGCGCGCCCCCCGCGGCCAGTGAGCTGTGGGTGGGCCTGCGGGAGGAGGGCGGCACGCGCTGCTGCTGGCGCAGCGGCTTCGTCCGGCTCGGTTCGCCGCTGGGGGAGGAGCCGGTGCCGCTCGGCGTCGGCTGGCTCTTCCACGACGTCACCGAGGCCAAGCTCGCCGAGCAGGAGGCGGCGCGGCTGCGCTTCCGCAGCAACCAGCTGCACCGGGCCGCGCTGGCCGCTGCCGAGTGCGAGGACCCCATGGAGGCGGCGACCGCTTACGTGGACTTCGCCCTCGCCGGGTTCGCCGAGCACGCGCTGCTCGACGTGCTGGCGCCCGACGGGGCCCGGCTCGTCCGGGTCGCCGCCACGCCCTCCGGCGGCGCGGGGCCCTGCCTGCCGGTGTCCGGCGGCATCCCGGTCCGGTACGGGGAGGGGCACCCGGCCCTGCAGGCGGTCGCCCGTACCGGCTCCGTGCGCGCCGGCTTCGGTGCCGCGGCCGCCGAGCCGGCCTCACGGGCCCAGGTCGCCGGCTGGGCCGCCGCCCGGCGCTGGCCCGACGGCACCGTCCACGGACTGTGCGCCGTGCTCCGCAGCCGCGGCCGCACGCTCGGCGTGCTCACCTTCCTGCGCGGCACGGGCCGCCGTCCCTTCGACCGGGCGGACGCCACCTTCGCCGAGGACGTCGCGCTGCGGGTGGCGGCCTCCCTCGACCTGCCGCCGCTCGACCTTCCGCCGCGGGCCTGACCGTGGGCTCAGTGGCGGTAGAAGATCCGGTCCGCGTACTCCTCGAAGACCTTCGCGTTCCACTCGTGGCCCCCGTCGACGTTGCCCGAGCGGAGCATGGGCGGGGTGACGCCGCGCCCGGCCAGGTCCGCCGCGGCCGTGGCCACGACGGCCTGCATCAGCGCGCTGGTCACCACGGTGGAGGCCGGACCGAACGGCGCCGGGATCCCCGGCACGGACAGCTCCGCGTCGCCCGGCGCGATCTTGCTGTCGATCACGACGTCGCAGTGGTCCTTCAGGAAGGTGCCGCTCGCGTGCCGTGAGTGCGTCTCCTTGGCGTACGCCACCGATGTGACGCCGATCACCTTCATCCCGAGGGCCTTGGCCTCCTGTGCCATCTCCACGGGGAGCGGGTTGCGGCCGGAGAGGGAGATGACCACCAGGAGGTCGCCCGCCCGCGCGGGAGAGCTGCGCAGCACGACCCGGGCCAGGCCGCCGACCTGTTCGAGCGCGCTGCCGAGCGTGGCCGGGACGACGTCCACGCCGACCGCGCCGGGCACGGCGAGCAGGTTCACCAGGGCGAGGCCGCCCGCGCGGTAGACGACGTCCTGCGCGGGGAGCGAGGAGTGCCCGGCGCCGTAGGCGAACACCCGTCCCCCGGCCGCCACGGTGTCCGCGAGCGCGGCCGCGGCCGCCTCGATCCCCGCGGACTCCTCGTCCCTCACGCGCCTCAGCAGTGCGATGGCGGCATCGAAATATGTGGCGGCCAGATCGGTCATGCCGAGAACCGTGGTGCCGCGGCGTCCGCCTGTCAACCACGGGGCACCGGTTGTCGGTCGCATGCGTCAGAATTGAGTCCAGGGCCACGTACGAGCCACCGAGGGGCGCGCATGTCCGGACTGATCGACACGACGGAGATGTATCTCCGCACCATCCTTGAGCTGGAGGAGGAGGGTGTCGTCCCCATGCGCGCCCGAATCGCCGAACGGCTCGACCAGAGCGGACCGACGGTCAGTCAGACCGTCGCGCGCATGGAGCGGGACGGACTGGTGCACGTCGCGGGCGACCGGCATCTGGAGCTGACCTCCGAGGGCCGGCGGATCGCGACGCGCGTGATGCGCAAGCACCGGCTGGCCGAGTGCCTGCTGGTCGACGTCATCGGCCTGGAGTGGGAGCACGTGCACGCCGAGGCGTGCCGCTGGGAGCACGTGATGAGCGAGGCGGTCGAGCGCCGCGTCCTCGAGCTGCTGCGGCACCCGACGGAGTCGCCGTACGGCAACCCGATTCCGGGCCTGGAGGAGCTGGGCGAGAAGGACGGCGCGGACCCGTTCCTGGACGAGGGCATGGTCAGCCTGACCGACCTGGAGACGGGCGTGGCCGGCGCGAGCGTGGTCGTGCGGCGGATCGGCGAGCCCATCCAGACGGACGCGCAGCTGATGTACACGCTGCGGCGGGCCGGCGTGCAGCCGGGCGCGGTGGTGTCGGTGACCCCGTCGGCGGGCGGTGTGCTGGTCGGCAGCGGTGGCGAGGCCGCGGAGCTGAGCGCGGAGACCGCCTCGCACGTGTTCGTCGCCAAGCGGTAGTCGCGTCACGCGCCGGCCGGATTCCGGCCGGGTCGTGGGCGCCACCGGTGCCGGGGCCGTTGTTCGAGGGACCCCGGCGCCTCCCCATGCGCCGGAGTCCCTTCCTCCCCCGTCCCCCGTTCCCCTCCCCTGGGCCCCCGTGGAGCCCACCCGGATCCCCGAGCTGTCCGGGTGGCTCCCCGCTGCCCGTCTTCCCCGCCGGGCCGCGTCCCGCTGAAGTCCTCCCCTCGGCGCGCGCCGGCAATCCTTGAGCGTTGTCACTCGAAAGAGCGGTGTTGCGCGTGTGAAGACGCATATCGAACAGGATTTCGATAGCGTGGGGGTCTGAACGTCACGTACCAGGGGGTGCGGCACATGGCCAGGCGCGTCGAAGTCACCGGAGCGGGCGGCCTCCCGCTCACGACGTGGGAGTACGCCGACGGGTCCGCTCCCGCCTCCGGGCCCGGGGCGGGGCCGGCCTCCGAGCCCGAGGAGGCGCCGCGGCCCGCCGTCCTGCTGCTGCACGGCCTGATGGGACGGGCCTCCCAGTGGGCCGGCACCGCCCGGCGGCTCGCCGCCCGCCACCGAGTGGTGGCCCTGGACCAGCGCGGCCACGGAAGGAGCGCCAAGCCCGAGGGGCCCTACACCCGTGACGCCTACGTGGCCGACGCCGCCGCCGTCGTCGAGCAGCTGGGGCTCGCCCCGGTCACCGTCGTGGGGCACTCGATGGGCGCCCTCACCGCCTGGCAGCTCGCCGTGCGCCGCCCGTCGCTGGTGCGGGCCGTGGTGCTGTGCGACATGCGCGCGGTGGCCCTCGGGGAGGCGAGCCAGCGCTGCTGGGAGGACTGGTTCAGGGCCTGGCCGCTGCCCTTCGCCGGTCCCGACGCGGTGCGCCGGTGGTTCGGCGAGGAGGATCCGTGGCTGGAGGGTTCCCGCCCGGCCCGCGGGGAGTTCTTCGCCGAGGTGATGGAGGAGCACGCCGACGGCTGGCGCCCGGTGTTCGAACGGCGCCACATGCTGCGCTCCCGGGAATCCTGGATCCACGACGCCCACTGGGACGAGCTGGCCCAGGTGTCCTGCCCCGCCCTCGTCGTGCGGGGCTGGGACGGCGAGCTGGGCCGCGCAGAGGCCCAGGAGATGGTGCGCGTGCTGCCCCGGGGCTCGTACGCGGAGATCCCCGACGCCGGTCACCTCGTCCCCTGGGACCAGCCCGAAGCCTGGTACGCGGCGGTCGAGACCTTCCTGGCGGACGTCGCCGGCGTGCCCGTCTGTCAGGCCTGAGGCCCGTCCGGGCCGGCGCCCCGGCCTGCTCCGGGGGCCGCCGGCAGGGTGTCAGGCGAAGACGACGGTGCGGCGGCCGTTGAGCAGGACGCGGTGCTCGCTGTGCCACTTCACGGCGCGCGCCAGGGCCTGGCACTCCACGTCGCGGCCGATGGCGACCAGCTGCTCCGGGTTGACCCCGTGGCCCACCCGCTCGACCTCCTGCTCGATGATCGGGCCCTCGTCGAGGTCGGCGGTGACGTAGTGCGCCGTCGCGCCGATCAGCTTCACCCCGCGGGCGTGGGCCTGGTGGTAGGGCCGGGCGCCCTTGAAGCTGGGCAGGAAGGAGTGGTGGATGTTGATGATGCGGCCGGCCAGCTCCTTGCACAGGTGGTCGGACAGGACCTGCATGTAGCGGGCGAGGACGACCAGTTGGACGTTCTCCTTCTCCACCAGGGAGAGCAGCTCCGCCTCGGCCTCGGCCTTGTTCTCCTTCGTCACCGGGATGTGGTGGAAGGGGACGTCGTAGGAGCCCGCCAGCTCCGCGAAGTCGGTGTGGTTGGAGACCACGGCGGCGATCTCCACCGGCAGCGCTCCGATGCTGGTGCGGAAGAGCAGGTCGTTCAGGCAGTGCCCGAACTTGCTGACCATGAGGATGATGCGCATCCGCTCGGCGGAGGGCGTGATCTGCCAGTCCATGGCGTAGGCGTCGGCGACGGCCGCGAAGCTGGCCCGCAGCTTGTCGGCGGTGACCGGGTGGCCCGCGGAGAAGTGCACCCGCATGAAGAACAGCCCCGTGTCGTGGTCGCCGAACTGCTGGCTGTCCTCGATGTTGCACCCGGTCATGAAGAGGTAGCTCGACACGGCGTGCACGATCCCCGCCTTGTCGGGGCACGACAGGGTGAGGATGTACTGCTGGGACTGCGGCGGCGAATCGTCGACGGCGTTCACGGGGCTAGGGTCGCACAAAGTCGCCCCGCCGTTCCAAGGCGTCCGCCAGCCGGGCGCCCCGGGTGTCGTCGCAGGTGGCACCCCGCTCGCGTGGCGCGCGCGGACGGCTCAGGCCGTGCGCGTGTAGATCTTGAGGATGTCCAGTGACCGCGGCGGCGTGTCCGGGTCCTCGCCGTCCCCGGTGGCCATCCGTACGTGCGCCTCGCGGGCGGCCCGCACGGCCTCGGGCCACGCGTGGTGCTCCAGGTACGCGGAGACGGGGGCGTCCGCGCCCACCTGGTGAAGTATCTTCAGCACCCGCAGCACGGCCACGTCGACCAGGGCCGCCTCCTGGGAGTCCCGGAAGACGGTGCCCACGTACTTCTCCGCGGACCAGTTGTCGAGCCAGGTGTCCTCGACCAGGCGGTAGACGGCGTCGGTCACGTCGCCGTAACCCGGTTGCCCGGTGAGCCAGACCTCGCGCTGGAACACCGGGTCGCTGATCATGTGCAGCGCGGAGCGCACGTTCGTGCGCCAGCGCCACCAGGGCATGTCGTTGAGCGGCATGCCCCCCATCGTGGAGGAGCGGGTGCCGCGGCGGGAAGACTTCTCCGTACTCTGCACAGTGCACGATCGTACGTGCTCCAGGCTCCACACACTCTGTTCACCCGATGGTGACCCTCCGTTCCCTCGCGTTCACCCTGGTGTTGCGACAAACGCGGAATCTTCCCATTCCATGAGTGATTGGCGTACGCGCAGAGCCGTTCCGTTCGCATCCGCGATGGCCGGCGTCGCCCTGCTGGCAGGATGCGGCACGCTCCCGGGGGGGACGGGTGGCACCACGGGCCCGGTCGTCGTCATGACGTGGGCTCCGGAGAACACCGGTGCGACCAACATGCCCGGCATGCCCGGCATGGCGAAGGCCTTCGCCAAGTACGTCAACGCCCGCGGCGGCATCGCCGGCCGGGAGCTGAAGGTCATCACCTGCAACGACCACAACAGCGCCCTCGGCGTCGGGGACTGCGCCCAGCGCGCCGCCGACGAGGGCGCGGTCGCCGTCGTCGGCTCCTACAGCCAGTTCGGCGCCGCCTTCACCTCCACGCTGGAGGCCGAGGGGATCCCGTACCTCGGCGGTTACGGCATCACCCAGGACGAGTTCGAGAGCCCGCTCTCCTACCCCGTCAACGGCGGCCTGCCCGCGCTGATGGCCGGGGCCGGCCGTCAACTGGCGGGCAAGTGCGACAAGGTGAGCCTCATACGCCCCGACACCGCCGCGGGCGACCTCTTCGCACGCTTCCTCGACGCCGGCCTGCGCGACGAGGGCCGCACCAGCGCCACCGACCTGCGCGCCCCCGAGGACGCCACCGACTACAACGGGATCTCCCGGCGGGCGATCGGCAGCAACCACCCCGGTGACTGCGTGAGCGCCGCGCTCGGCGACAAGACCGCCACCTTCTTCGACGCCTTCCGCCGGACGACCACCACCGACCCGGCCACCGGCCTGGACGACGGCCCCAAGGCCCAGATCGCCTCCGTCCTCGGCAGCGTCCAGCAGTCCACCCTGGACAGCACCGGCGGCAGCAACAGCCCGCTGGAGGGTGCCTTCGTCACCGGCTGGTACCCGCCGGCGTCCGACTCGCGCTGGGCGCTGATGCGGAACACGATCAAGAGGTACGCCTTCGGCGACAACAGCATCGACCCGAACGACCCGGGCGTGCAGACCACGTGGATCGCCTACACGGCCCTCGCCGAGGTCATCGAGAAGATGGGCAAGGACCAGGCGGTCACGGCCCCGTCGCTGAAGCAGGCGCTGGACGAGGCGCACGACGTCTCCACCGACGGCCTCACGCCCCCGCTCGGCTGGCGCGAGCAGGACACGGCCTCCATCATCGACCAGCCGCGCCTGGTCAACGGCCGGATCACCTTCCAGAAGGTCGAGAAGGGCCGGCTGGTCGCCGCGCGCAAGGGCTTCGTGGACGTGACGAAGACGCTGGAGAACGCCCCGGGCTGACGGGCGCCGGGGGCCACGGGCGACGGGGTCCGCGGGTGCCGCGGCGGGAGCGGAAGCGCCGACGGCCACGGCCGCCGGCGCTTCACGTCCCCCGGGGCCGGGATCGGTTCCCGGGGGTCCGTCGTCTCAGAGCTGACCGCCCTGGTGCTGCGTCAGCCCGTACTTCTTCGCGATGGGGTTCCACAGCGCCGCCGCGCGCGATTTCGCCTGTGTGGCGGTACCGCTCTGGGTGTTGCCCGCCGCGTACTGGTCGGTGTGGCGCGCCTGGCCGTGACGGCAGAGCTTCTTGCCGGCCTTGAGCTGGTCGGCCCAGGCCGCGTAGTGGTTGTCGGCGGCCGCGGAGGCCGTCCACGCCTTGTTGAGGGCGTCGGTGAGGTCCTGGTGGTTGGGGAGCTGGTCCACCGGCAGCGACTTCAGCTGCGTCATCAGGTCGTTGCGCTGCTGCGCGGCGGCCCGCAGGTCGGCGGCCGCCCCGTCCAGGTTCCGGCAGCCCTTGATGCCGGCGACCGCGTTGATCACGGAGGTCCGGTTGCTGCCGCTCGTCTTGAGCAGGGCCTCGAGGCCCTTGGCCTGCTCCGCCGCCGCGCCCTCGTCGCCTCCCCCGGAGGAGGCCGGGGACGAGGCGCTCGACGAGGCCGACGGGGACTGGGCCGCGGCGGGGTCGTCGTCCCCGCCGCTCATCAGGGCGCCCGCGAGGAGACCGGCGACGGCGCAGCCGCCGACGACGATGCCGATCAGCGCGGCCGGGGTGAGCTTGCGACGGGCCGGGGCGGGCTGGTCGTAGTCGTAGGACGGCTGCGGCGCGTAGGCGGGCTGTGCGTAGTCCGGGGACGCCGCGTAGCCGGGCTGCTGCGGGGGCGGGCCGTCCTGGCGGTACAGGTGCCCGAAGTCGTCGTGGGGCTGCTGTGCCGGGAGCATCGCGTCGTTGCCCCGGTGACCTTGGTGGTCGTGCGGGTAGCCGTAGCCGGGGGCCTGCTGCGGGGCCGGCGCGTCCTCGAAGCGCGGCAGGTGCTGGGTCGCGTCCGCGTCGGCCGGGGTGCCCGGGCGTACGCCGTACGGGGCGGCCCCGGGCATCGGGTAGGGCGGCAGGACCTGTGTGGCGTCCGCCACCGGGCCGGGCTGGAACTGGGGCGCCGGGGGCTGCTGCGGCTCGTGGGCCGGCATGGGCGGCCGGGCCTGCGGGTACGGCGGGAAGAGCTGCGTCGCGTCGGTGTCCGGGAGGGACTGGTGCGGGGGGCCGTACGCCTGGGGCTGCTCGCCCCACGGCTGCCCGGCCGCGGGGCCGGAACCCCAGGCCGCGGTCGCTCCCGGGCCGGGTATGCCCCCGTCCGCGGGCAGCACCACGCCCTCGTGCACCTCCGGATACGCCTCGTCACCGCGTCCGCCGTGCATCACCGGTACCTCTGCCTTCTCCGTCGCTACGGAATCGTCGGCTCACGCTACCGGGTCTGCTTCGGACGTCACCATGCCGCGGTGGGTCCGACGGGATCCGGGGGGCCGCCCCATCGCAGAACAGGGTGCCCCTACCGATGGGTTGATGTCGTTCCTGTAACGATTCGCGGGGCGGGGGCGCGCGACGCCCCCGCCCCCATCCCGTCACGCCGCCAGTTCCTCCTCCTCCAGGCGGGCGTCGAACTCCCGGACGGCGCTCTCCGCCGCGTACGGCTGCAGGCGCAGGCGGAGGTCGTCGAGGTACTCCGCGCCGCGGGTGGTGCGCAGCGTGGCGAGCAGTTCGACGGCCTGGGCGCCGGTGTGGCAGGCCTGCTCGACCTCCCGCTGCTGGACCTGGGCCTGGGCGAGCAGGAGCAGGCCGATCGCGCGGCGGCGGGCCTTGTCCGGGGCGTGCCCGGCCAGCGCCTCCTCCGCGCGGCGGACCGCCTGCGGTGCCTGGTTGAGGTCGCGGTGGCAGTGGGCGAGCTCGTCGGCGAGGTAGGCCGGTCCGAAGTGCCGGATCCAGTCGGGGTCGTCGCCCGGTTCGGAGCGCTCCAGCGCCTCCACGGCCTGCCCCGCGACGGCGCCGCAGGCCCGGGCGTCACCCATCAGCGCGTGGCCGCGCGCCTCCGCCGCGTAGAACATGGCCTGCGCGGTGGCGGTGACCTGACCGCGGGCGCCCTCCTGGGCGGCGCGGGCGAGTTGGGCGATCTCGCGCGGGGTGCCGAGCTGCGCGGCGAGGTGGCTCATCCCCGCGGCGAGGACGTAGCCCCCGTACGCGCGGTCCCCCGCCGCTTGGGCCAGCCGCAGCGCCTGGATGTAGTAGCGCTGCGCCAGGCCGGGTTGGCCGGTGTCGACGGCCATGTAGCCGGCGAGTTCGGTCAGCCGGGCGACGGCCGAGAAGAGCTGACGGCCCGTCGCCTCCCGGTAGGAGCCGGCGAGGAGCCCGGAGACCACGCTGTTGAGGTAGTGCACCACCACGGGGCGCACGTGACCGCTGCCGAAGCGGTGGTCGAGTTCGTTCAGCGCCCGGGTGGTCGCCCGTACCGCCTCGACGTCGGACATGCCGACACGCTGCCCGCCGGCGCGGGCTACCTGGGCGTCGGCCCGGGTGATCAGCCAGTCCCGGCTGGGCTCGACCAGGGCCGAGGCCGCCACGGTGGATCCGGTGAGGAAGTCCCGGCGGCCGACGTCGCTCCGCCACAGCTCGCAGACCTGCTCGATCGCGCCGAGCACGGTGGGCGAGAAGTGCAGGCCGACACCGGTGGCCAGGTTCTTGCCGTTGGCCATGCCGATCTCGTCGATGGTGACGGTGCGGCCCAGCTTCCGGCCGATGGCCTCGGCGATGATCGCCGGTGCCCTGCCCCGCGGTTGCTGGCCGCGTAGCCAGCGGGCCACGGAGGTCTTGTCGTAACGCAGGTCGAGGCCGTGCTCCGCGCCGCACATGTTGACCCGGCGGGCCAATCCGGCGTTGGAGCAGCCTGCTTCCTGGATCAGTGCCTGCAGCCGTTCGTTCGGCTGGCGTGCGACGAGCGGTCGTGCGGCCATGGGCTCCCCCTCACAGCTGCCGCTTTCGGGACCTCAAGATCCCTTCCCGAAGATCCCTTCCCGGTACGCGCCACTCAAATTCGCCGCAAAGGACATAATTTGCGGTGGGATGCATGCCTACACACCCAAGGGTGACTACCCGGATGTCGGACCTCCCCCTACCGCGCGCCCCCACCAGTGCTCCCGTGCGCCCGCCATGAGCCGCGAGGCCGGGACGTCACCGCCCGTAACCCGCGCTGGGCAGCGCAGTTGTGAAGGTCGTGGAAGACACCGTGGAACACACCATCGCAGCCCCGCCGCGGATCGCCGGCCAACTCCTCGAAGCCGCCGTCGGGTACGCGGAGGAGCGGCACTGGGACGTGCTGCCCGGTGCCTGGCTCGTCGAGGACGCCGCCGCCGGCCGCGGCGGTCCGCGCACCCCGCGTTGTTCCTGCGGCGACACCGCCTGCCCGGCGCCCGGGGCGCACCCGACCGGGCCCGGCTGGGTCGGTGAGGCGAGCGGGAGCGGAGCCACGGTACGCAGGATGTGGCTGCGGCAGCCCCATGCGTCGGTCCTGCTCCCCACCGGACGCACCTTCGACGCCATCGACGTCCCGGAGGACGCCGGTTGCCTCGCGCTGGCCCGCATGGAGCGCATGGAACTGCCGCTGGGCCCGGTGCTCGGGACCCCGTCCCGCCGGATGATCTTCTTCGTACTGCCCGGAGCCGGTGCGAAGGCACCGGACCTGCTGCGCCGGCTCGGCTGGGCGCCCTCCTCGCTCGACCTGGTGGTGCGCGGCGACGGCAACTGGGTCCCGGCCCCGCCCACGCGGCTCGGCACGGGCGGCGTCGTCCAGTGGGTGCGCCGGCCCACGGCCCTCAACCGGTGGCTGCCGGACACCGAGGAACTGATCTCCCCCCTCGCCTACGCCTGCGGACGCTAGCCGGGCCCCACCCCCGTCGTCATAGGCTGGGCGGATGCCGAATGCATCCGTCGCGCCCGCCGTACGCGTCCATGGACTGTGGAAACGCTTCGGGCAGCAGATCGCCGTCGCCGGGATCGATCTGACCCTGCCCGCCGGGCACTTCGTGGGGATCGTCGGACCCAACGGCGCGGGCAAGACCACGACCCTGTCGATGGTGACGGGCCTGCTGCGGCCCGACGACGGCCTCATCGAGGTCGGCGGTGCCGACGTCTGGCGCGACCCGGTCGCCGTGAAGTCCCGCATCGGCGTCCTGCCCGAGGGGCTGCGGCTCTTCGAGCGGCTCACCGGCCGCGAACTGCTGGCGTACACGGGCCGGCTGCGCGGCATCCCGGGCGCGGAGACCGACCGCCGGGCCGCCCAGCTGCTCGACGTCCTCGACCTGGCCGGCGCCGCCAACAAGCTCGTCGTGGACTACTCGACGGGCATGCGCAAGAAGATCGGCCTGGCCGCGGCACTGCTGCACAATCCCGAAGTGCTCTTCCTGGACGAGCCCTTCGAGGGGGTCGACCCCGTCTCCGCCCAGGTCATCCGCGGGGTGCTGGAGCGCTACACCGGCTCCGGGGCGACCGTCGTCTTCTCCTCGCACGTCATGGAGCTGGTGGAGAGCCTGTGCGACTGGGTCGCGGTGATGGCCGCCGGCCGGATCGTGGCCCAGGGCCCGCTCGCCGAGGTGCGCGGGCAGGCGCCGACGCTGCAGGACGCCTTCCTGACCCTGGTGGGCGCCCGGGACCGCGGCCCGGGGCAGGACCTGGACTGGCTCGGCGGGGCGAACGCTCCGGCGGCGCGGGGCGCCGGGCAGGGCGGGCAGGGCGGGGGCGGCGCGGACGACATGGACGGGCCGGCCGGGGCGAGCCGGTCGTGACGGGCACCTTCGTACGGCTCAAGCTGTCGGTCCTCCGCAACGGGTTGCGGCAGTCGACGGGTCGCCGGGTCGGCTGGATCATCGGCAGCCTGGTGTCCCTGCTCTACGCGCTGGGCCTGGGCGTGGGGCTGGTCGCCCTGCGCGGGAACGACTACGCGCCCTCGGCGGCCATCGGCGTGGCGGTCGTGCTCGGAGTCGGCTGGGCCGCCATGCCGTTGTTCGTCTTCGGCGGCGACGACACCCTCGACCCGACCCGGCTGGCGATGCTGCCGCTGCGGCCGCGGCCGCTGATCCGGGCGCTCCTGGTGTCCTCGCTGGTCGGCGTCGGGCCGCTGCTCACCCTTCTGGTGGTGGCCGGCGCGGCGGTGTCCGTCGTGGCGGGCGCCGCCTCGGCGGTGGCGGCGGTGATCGCGGTGCCGCTCACCGTGCTGCTGTGCGTGGCCCTGTCGAGGGCCGTCGCCGCGGCCAACACCCGGTTGCTGACCAGCCGCAAGGGACGCGACCTGGCGGTGCTCAGCGGCCTGCTGGTCGCGGTGGGCGCCCAGTTGGTCAGCCTGGGCGCCAACGCGCTCACCTCCGGGCACGGCCTGGAGCGGATCGGCGCCCTCACCTCGGTGCTGCGCTGGCTGCCGCCGGCGTCGGCGCTGGACGCGGTGCGGTCGGCGGGGGAGGGCGGGTACGGGCTCGCGGTCGCCGAACTCGCCTGGACCGGTGCCGTGCTGGGGCTGGTGCTCGTGTGGTGGTACCGCAGTCTGGACCGGCTCATGACCCGCCCGGACGCCTCCACCGTGCAGGCGGGCCCGTCGAGGGTCCGGGAGACCCGGTTCCGGCTGCTCCCCGAGGGGCGCACCGGCACCGTCATGGAGCGCCAGTTCCGCTACGCCTGGCGCGATCCGCGGACCAAGGCCGCCTGGGCCACCGCCCTGGCCCTGGGGCTGCTGCTGCCGCTCGTCTCGGCGGTCCAGCAAGGCAGCGTCTACACCGCCTGCTGGGCGGCCGCACTGCTCGGGCTGCAGATGTACAACCAGTTCGGCATGGACGGCTCCGCCTTCTGGACGGTCGCCGCGACCGTCTCCTCCCGCACGGACGCGTACGCGGAACTGCGCGGGCGGGCGCTGGCGATCGCCGTGGTGGGCGTCCCGTACGTGGCCGTCGTGACCATCGGCGCGGCCTTCCTGCTGGGGCGGGCCGACGCGGCGGCCGAGACCCTCGGGCTCTCCTTCGCGCTGCTGGGGGCGCTGATCGCCACCGGCGCCTGGGCGAGTGTGCGCTTCCCCTACTCCATGCCGCAGGAGAACCGCTTCGGCAGCGCCGCCGCGCCGGGCCAGGGGAGCCTGGCCTGGCTCAGCCTCGCCGGGGGCGCGGTGACCGGCGCGGTGATCACGCTTCCCGTGCTGGGCGTACTGATCTGGCTCCACGTCTCGGGGCGGCACGGCGCGCTGTGGCTCGTCCTGCCGCTGGGCTGCCTCTACGGGGCCGCGTTCGCGGTGCTGGGGGTCCGCACGGCGGCGCCCCGCCTGCTGGGCCGCCTGCCGGAGGTGCTCACGGCGGTGAGCAAGGGGTAGCCGCCGCCGGGCAGGCTCCGTGCGGCCCGGGGACCCCTGGGCGACATGGCCTAGAGGCGTGACAACGATGCCGTGGCGTGCAGGACGTCCCGGATCGCCGCGTGGTCCCCGTCGCGCCCGGCGGCGACGCGGCTGGGCGCGATGTGGCCCGCGGCCAGCTGGCAGAAGTCGAGCTGGTCGACGGCGATCTCGGCGACCACCGTCTCCGGGGTGCCGATCGCGCCGGGCGAGTCCAGGGAGATGTACCAGTGGCCGCCGCCGGAGCCCTCGACGTGGAGGTCGAGGGTACGGCCGGGCGCACCGGCCCGTACGAGACGGGCGGTGGACTCGGCCCGTCCCGCCTGGCGGAGCGCGGCCAGGGCGGTGGGCAGCATCCGGGCCGCGAGGTCGATCATGCGGTTGAGGTGCGGCGCCGCCGGCGGCCCGTACTCGGGGTAGTCCAGGGCCTGCGCGATGTCCTCGGCGTGGATCCAGCACTCGAAGGCGCGGTCGATCAGGGCGTCCCGCATCGGCACGACGGCGTCGGTGAAGTCCACGGGCAACCCGCCGGTCGCGGAGCCGGCGAAGGACAGCGTCCGCACGATGTCCCGGGTCTGGGTGCGCCACTTGTTGCGGACGAAGGCGTGCGTGTGGCGGCGGCAGCGCTCCCCGGCGAGTTCGGTGCGCTCCAGGCGGGTGCGGGGCGCGCCGGGGCCGAGCGGGTCGTCGAGGCCGAGCGCGGTGGCCACGACCCCGTCCACCGAGCCGAGATGGGCCAGGACGCCGCAGAGCGTCAGCTCGCGTGACCCGCCCGCCCAGACCAGCTTGACGGGCATGTCCCACTCGGGTTCGCCGAGGTCGGCGAGGAGCGCGTCGAGGCGCGCGGTCTCGGCGTCGTACGGCGCGGCCCATCCGGGGACGGGGATGCGGGCCGGGCGGCGGCCCAGGCAGCCCTCCAGGACGCGGGCGCGCAGCAGCGGGTCGAGGTCGAGGGACTCCTCCTGGTGCAGCAGGCCCACCGCGCGGCGCAGCCGCACCGCCTCCTCGGCGCAGGGCGCGCAGTCGGTGAGGTGGACCTCGACGGCGCAGGCCTCGTCACGGGAGCAGGCCGACAGTGCCCACGCGCCGAGCAGGGAGCGCAGCACGCGGTGGTCGTACTCCGGGGGTCCGGGCCGCACGGGCTCCTTCTCCGCTTCTCGCTCCGGCTCGTGCGCCGTCTTCGCCACCTCGCGCGCGGGCACGTCCGGCGAGGACGGGGGCGCGGCAGGCCGGGCCTCGGGCAGCGGGCCGTCCTCGGCGGCGCCGCGGGGCATCGGCACACGGGGCAGGTTGGTCCCGGGCGGGGGAGTCTCGCCGTTCTCGGCCGGTCCGTTCACAGGGACCTTCCCTGGGGCGAGGTGTCCTGCGCGGCGGTGGACAGCAACTGCAGCCCGAGCCGGAGGCGGCGCCGCGCCTCGTCCTCGGTGACCCCGAGGTCGGCGGCGGCCTCGCGGTAGTCCATGCGGCGGCGGTAGGCGAGGTCGAGGGCCAGGCGCAGGGGTTCGGGCATGGAGGTCACGATGTAGTCGGCGCGGGCGGCCGTCGAGGCCTCGCGGACCCTGGCCTCGACCTGCTCCGGGGTGCCGGCGCCGCGGGTCTCCGACTGGCGCAGCCGGTGGACGGCCTGGCGCTGGGTGAGGCCGGCGACCCAGGAGCGCAGCGAACCCTGCTTGGGGTCGTAGGCGTCCGGGTTCTCCCAGATGTAGCCGAAGACCTCACGGGTGATCTGGGCGGCGGCCTCCTCGTCGTCCATGACGCGGTGGGCGAGGCTGTGCACGAGGGAGGCGTAGCGGTCGTACAGCTCGCCGAGCGCGGCCTCCTCGCCGCGCGCGAGCCGCTGTTGCATCTTGCGGTCCCAGCGGGGTGGTGCGGATGCCGCCATCGCGTCTCCCCCTTTGTCACCGTCGTCCTACTACGGTCGCACTGCCTCGGATCGAATGTATCCGCCGATTGCTGCCACGTACGACGCCTTGAGGCAAGCTTCTGCCATAACTGATCGATCCTGGTAATGAGTTATCCGGGTGTGACCGGAAGATTGCGGGGAAGCGGCTCAGGCGGGGCATAGGGTCTGTACGACCGCTGCCGGGAGAAGGGCCAGACAGTGGCATTGCAGGTGGTGCAGGACGAACGGGACGGTTGGGTGGTCCTGACCGTTTCGGGGGAAATGGATCTCGTGACCGCGCCGGTGGTGCGCCAGCACGTGCATGACGCGGTGGCCGACGGGCGCCACAGTGTGGTGCTGGACCTGGCCGGGGTCCACTTCTGCGACTCCAGCGGTGTGGGTGTGCTGATCGCCGCCCGGCGGCTGATGCGGTCCTGCGCCGGGCAACTGCGGCTGATCCTCCCGCGGAACAGCCCCTCCGACGGTGTCGCGCACGTCAACCGGGTGCTGGCCGCGCTCGGCGTGCGCAGGCTCTTCGAGGTCTTCCCCGATCTCGAGGCCGCCACCGACGACGCGGCCCGGCCGCTGTCGGCCTAAGCCGTCCTTCCGCGCCGCCCAGGGCGGGCGCGGGCCCGTCAAGTGCCGTGTGAGCACTCTCACATCCTCTGTCCGCTTCGTCCATGAAGGGCCTGTGGACGCCTGATTGTGAGCTGCCGGGCGAAATCTGCGGAGGATGCACCTTTCGCCGGACCTCCGCCCGGGTTACCTTCGTGCGCAGAACACGTGTTCAAGGTTCTGTCCGGCGGGTGGGGGCGTTCGTACGGAGGTCTCCACTGCCCATGCTCGATCTCGCGGGTGCTTGGGACCACCTCTCGTGGTCCTTGCGTCATGTGCACTGGTACGGAGTGACCGTCGGGTCCCTCCTCGCCGTCAAGCTGCTGCTCTCCATCCGCCGGCGCCGCCGTCCTGAGCTCGCGTTCGACAAGCCGGTGACCCGGCTGCGCATCCACGGCGTGATCACGGTCTACAACGAGGCCCCGGCGATGCTGCGCGGCTGCCTGGAGTCGGTCCTCGCGCAGACCCTGCTGCCGCACTCCCTCACCCTGGTCGACGACTGCTCCGAGGACCACTCGGCGCGTGCCCTGGCCGAGGAGATGCGCCCGCAGTTCCAGCGCGCGGGGGTCCGCCTCGACTTCGTCCGCTTCCCCGGCAACCGCGGCAAGCGCCACGGCCTCGCCGCGGGCTTCCGGCAGGAGCCGCTCGCGGACGTGTACCTGTGCATCGACTCCGACACGCTGCTCGACCGGCACGCCGTCGCGGAGCTCGCCCGGCCCTTCGCCAAGCGCCGGGTCCAGTGCGTCACCGGGCTGGTGCTCGCCCACAACCGCGGCACCAACCTGCTGACCCGCCTCATCGACATGCGCTACGTCAACGCCTTCCTCGGCGAGCGGGTGGCCTACTCCCGCCTCGGCTCGGTGCTCTGCGCCTGCGGGTCGCTGGCCATGTACCGCGGGTGGGTCGTCCGCAAGCACCTCGACGACTTCCTCGACCAGCGGTTCCTCGGCCGCCCGGCGACCTTCGGGGACGACCGGCGCCTGACGTACTACTGCCTCACCGAGGGGCTCTCCCTGATCCAGCCGTCGGCCGTCGGCTACACCGACGTCCCCGAGCGCCTCGGCCACTACGTGCGCCAGCAGATCCGCTGGGGCAAGTCGTTCATCCGTGAGGGCTTCCTGCTGCTCGCCAAGTTCCGGCTGCACCGCATGTACTGGTGGCTGAACCTCGTCGAGCTGGTCACCTGGGTCGCCTTCACCGCGGGGCTGCTCGCGGCGCTCGTCGCGGTCCTGATGCACCCGCAGGGCTGGACGCTGCTGGCCGGCTACCTCGCCTACATGTGCGTCATGGCCTGGGTCCGGTCCGTCCACTACCTGCGCGGCGCCGCGCAGGTGAGGATCGTCGACCGGGTGCTGACGTTCCTCGCCGCCCCGCTGTACGCCCTGCTCAACATCGGGTTGCTGCTGCCGCTGCGACTGTGGTCCCTGGCGACGCTGCGGCGCACCAACTGGGGCACCCGGGCCCGGATCGAGGTCGGCGCTGCCCACGACGACATCGCCTTCCAGCCCCATCCGCAGCCCCACCTCCCGCGCCAGCGCGGGGAGACGGCTCCACCGGCGGTCGGCGCCGTCGCGCCCGTGCGCGACGCCGCCTCGTAGGCGGCGCCCGCGTTCCGCCGCCGGTCCGACCGGATCCCGCAGACCGCATGGCGTGCCCTCGGCATCGCCCCTCCACCGCGCTAGGAGCTTCCCTGTGGGTCCTGCCCGCCCCTCTGTCCGCCCCTCCGTCCGGTCCGACCGGCTCGTACCCCCGGGGCGCGGGAAGCGGAGCCACCCGGTGTGGAGGGTGGCCGGGTACCTGCTGCTCGCGGTCGCCGTCGGCGCGGGCGTCACGGCGCTGTACCCCGTGTGGCGCGAGGCACATCGGCCGCCCCCTGAGCTCACCGTCCGCTACAAGGCGGGCACGTCGGCGTCGGCCGCCACGGCCCGGCCGTGGCTGGAGGTCGTCAACACCTCGGACCACCGGGTGCGTCTGGCCGACGTGGCGGTCCGGTACTGGTACACGCAGGACGGCGGTTCCCCGTACGCGTTCAACTGCGTCCAGGCCTCGGTGGGCTGCCCGAACGTCGACGGGAGGACCGTCGCCATGGACCGTCCGGCACCGGCCGCCGACCACTACCTCGAAATCACCTTCACGAAGGCCGCGGGCACCCTGGCCCCGGGTGCGAAGAGCGGGGCCATCGGGGTGCAGCTGTACCGTCCCGGCGGGAAGGTGGACCAGCGCGACGACCGGTCGTTCAGGCCCGCCCACGACACCTTCCAGGCGTCGAAGCTGGTGACCGGCTACCTGGACGGCAGGCACGTCTGGGGCGACGAGCCCGGCGGTGACGTCACCACGTCCCCCCGGGGCCCGGCCGCAGGCGCGGCACGGCCCGCGCCGCCCTCCGGGATCGTCTTCGACGACTTCCGCTACAGCGGCCCCCGGGACCCGGCGCTGCGCGCCCACGGCTGGCTGGTGCGCACCAGCGGGGGTGGTCCCGGCATCCGCGACACGTGGTCGGCGGGAGGGGTCAGCTTCCCCACGGACGAGGACGCGCTGGGCGGCCAGGTCCTGCAATTGCGCGCCGCCACCGACGGGACGAAGCGCGGCACCACCCAGGCCGAGGTGCACACCACCGGCACGAATTTCCTGACCGGGACCTTCGCCGCCCGGATCCACTTCACGGACGAACCGGCGAGCGGCCGCAACGGCGACCACGTCAACGAGACCTTCTACATGATCTCGCCCCACCACCACGCCGAGTACAGCGAACTCGACAACGAGTACCAGCCGAACGGGGGCTGGGGCGCCCCCGGCCCGAGGCTCGACACGACGACCTGGCGCAGCGCGAGGGAGGGGGACCGGGTCACCCGGGCCACGACGTCCAGCCTCAGGGGGTGGCACACGCTGGTCACCACGGCCGCGCACGGCGTGGTGACCTACAGCCTCGACGGGCACGAGCTGTTCCGGACCGGGGGCAAGTACTACCCGACCCAGAACATGTCCGTGAACTTCAACGCCTGGTTCGTGGACCTGCCCTTCGCCGGGAAGCGCAGCTGGGACATGAAGGTCGACTGGTTCTACCACAACGCCAGGAAGGCCCAGTCCCTGACGGAGGTGGAGAAGACGGTCGACGGCCTCGCCGCGGGCGGCACGGGTTACGTGAACACGGTCCGCAAGCCCTGAGCCGGTACGGCGGCGGGGCCGGCCGGGGTCAGGAGTCGGCCGGAGCCGGGCCCAGCGTGGTGGTGCCGATCGCCGCGCGGTGGCCCAGGCCCGTCCGGTAGGCGTCCAGCGCGGCCTCCACCCGGCCGGACCGGCGCAGCAGGTCGCCCAGCAGCCGGCAGATGTCCGCCAGGTCCCCGGCGGCTCCCGCGCGTTCCAGCAGCGCCAGGGCGGACACGTAGTGCTCCTCCGCGGCCTCCGGGTCACCGCGCTCCTCCGCCAGCAGCCCGAGCAGCCGGTGCGCCCCGCCGGCGTGGACGGCGCCGCGCCAGGGGCCCAGCTCGTCCAGCAGCCGGGTCAGCAGCTCCTCGGCCTCGGCGGGCTTGCCGCGCCGCCGCAGCACGTCGGCGAGCTCCACCTCGACCTGCACCGTGAACAGCACCGACCGGCCGGCGGACAGCATGTCGCGGGCGGTGCGCAGCTCACGCTCGGCCTGCTCCAGGTCGCCGTCCTGGGAGTGGACGTAGCCGCGCATCCAGTGGCAGTGGGCCAGGTCCGTGTGCAGCTCCAGCCGCTGGAACAGCTCCTGCGCCTTCGCCAGGGAGGCCTCGGCCTCGCCGGTACGTCCCGCGACGATCAGGGTGCGGGCGATGCTGCGGTGCATCTGGGCGACCAGGGCCGGATCGCCGGCCCCGGGGGCGAGGTTGAGCGCCTGCTCGGCGGCGTGGGCGGCCCGGGCGTAGGCGCCCAGGTCGGTGTACGGCCCGATGGCCGCGATGTGCAGCATCAGCAAGGCGTCGGGGTCGGGCCGGGCGCCGTCCGACACGGTCTGCCGTTCGAGCCGGGTGATGCCCTCCTCCAGCAGGTGGGAGGCGTACCGCACCTCGCCCGCCAGCAGGTGGGACACGGCCCGGCCGCGCAGCGCCGCGGCGCGCCGGGCGTCGGGGGCCGCGGGGTCCGCGTCGAGCAGCCGCTCGGCGGTCTCGAAGTGGAGCCGGGCCTGGGTGAGTTCACCCGCGTCGAGGGCGGCGTCTCCCAGCCGGAGCAGTTCGAGGGGATCCTGCGGGCCGTCCTGCGGGCCGCTTTCGGGACCTGTGCCGGGACCTTCGTCCAGGCCGTCCCGCGCCCGGTCCTGGCCGTCCTGTGTGCCCACCGTGACCCTTCCCCTTTGGAACTCTTGCGGAGGAGGGTACGCGGCTTTGCGGCGGACGTGCCTCACGCTTTCGTAAAGCGCTCCCTGAGCTTGTACTTGAGGACCTTGCGCAGGGTCTCGTTCCGGGGCAGCACGTCCACCACCTCGAGCTGTTCGGGCAGTTTGTGGACGGCCAGGCCCGCCTCGCGGAGGAAGGCCGTGACCTCGGCGAGGGTGAGCGGTCCCGCGTCCGGCGGCTGCTCGACGACGGCGCAGACGCGTTCCCCGCGCTGGGGGTCGGGCAGGCCGATCACGGCGGCGTCGGCGATGCCGGGGTGGGCGTAGAGGAGTTCCTCGATCTCCTTGGCCGAGACGTTCTCACCCTTACGGATGATGATGTCCTTGAGGCGCCCGGTGAGGACCAGGTAGCCGTCCGGGGTGAGCCTGCCGACGTCCCCGGTACGCAGGAAGCCGTCGGCGTCGAAGGCCTGTTTGGTCAGCTCCGGGTCGGTGTAGCCCTGGCACACGGCCTCACCGCGCAGCAGCACCTCGCCGTCGTCGGCGATGCGTATCTCCATGGAGGCGGGCGGGCGGCCCTCGGTGGTGGCGAGCCGGTCGACCGGGTCGCGCGGCGAGCCCATGGTGATCATGGGGGCTTCGGTCATGCCGTAACCGTGCGCGAGGGCGCAGCCGAGGTCGCGGACCACCTCGTGGTAGAGCTCGGGCGGCTTGGGGGCGCCGCCGCCGGACAGCAGGCGCAGGGTGGGGATGATCCTGCTCCCCGCGGGCTGCTTGCGCTGCTCGGCGAGGAAGAGGGAGTAGAAGGCGGTGCTGCCGCCCGCCATGGTGACCCCGTGCCTGCGGTAGGCCTCCAGGGACCCCGGGAGCGAGAAGTGCTCCAGCAGCAGGGCCGGGAAGCCGCACAGGAGCAGCATGACCAGGTAGTCGGGGCCGCCGATGTGCGCGTACGGGAAGGCGACGGAGCCGACGTCGTCCGGGCCGAGCTCCAGGGCGAGGGCGAGGCAGGAACCGCCGGCGATGAGGCTGCGGTCGGTGTGCAGCACGCCCTTGGGCTCGGAGGTGGTGCCGGAGGTCCAGTAGATCCAGCGGACCCGCGTGCCGTCGGAGGGCGGGGCGGGAAGGGAGTCCGGGTCGGCCTCCGGCAGGGAGTCGTAGGCCTCCAGGACGTCGTGCGCGCCGAGGCGGCGCGCCATCGCGGTGTGGTCGAAGCCGCGCCACACGCCGGGGACGGCGAAGAGGGCGGGGCCGGTCTGGCGCAGGATGTGGCCGACCTCGTGGTCGCGGTAGAAGGGCATGACCGGGGTCTGCACGGTGCCCAGCCGGGCGAGGGCCGCCGACAGGACCACGGTCTCGATCCGGGTCGGCAGCTGCCAGGCCACCGCGGTGCCGGGCCGGATGCCGCGGGCCTGCAGCCCGGCGGCGACCCGTTCTGCGCGGTCGCGCAGCTGCCCGAAGGTCAGCCGGCGGTCGTCGGTGTCGAGCAGCGCCGGGGCGTCGGGGGTCAGGGCGGCCCGCCCTTCGATGAGCGCCCAGAGGGTCGGCGAGTCGCCCAGGCTTCGCATCTCTTCTCCTCCCGGTCAGCTATCTGACGTTACGTCAGATTCAGTCGCCCGGAGCGTAGGCGCCCGGCCAGGCGCGGTCCAGGGTCCGCGCGTCGCCGATGGACGCTCCGGGGCGGCGGGCGTACTGTGAATCTGACGGGTCATCAGATTCAAGGAAGGGCGGGGAGCGATGGAACTGCCCCGGATCATCAGCGTCGACGACCACGTGATCGAACCCGCACACCTCTTCGAGACCTGGCTGCCGGCGAAGTACCGGGACCGCGGCCCCCAGCCGCTGACCGCCGGGATCGGGGAGCTCGCCTACATCGGCGGGAAGTACCAGATCACGATGGACCCGGACGGCCCGCCGACCGACTGGTGGATCTACGAGGACCTGAAGTTCCCCTACAAGAGGAACATCGCCGCCGTCGGCTTCGACCGGGACGAGATGACCCTGGAGGGCATCACCCGTGAGGAGATGCGGCGTGGCTGCTGGGACCCCAAGGCCCGGCTCGCCGACATGGACCTCAACCACGTCGAGGGCTCGCTCTGCTTCCCCACCTTCCCGCGCTTCTGCGGCCAGACCTTCGCCGAGGCCAAGGACAAGGAGGTCGCCCTCGCCTGCGTCCGCGCCTACAACGACTGGATGGTCGAGGAGTGGTGCGGGGACAGCGGCGGCCGGCTGATCCCGCTCTGCCTGATCCCGCTGTGGGACGTCGGCCTGGCCGTCGCCGAGATCCGCCGCAACGCGGATCGCGGGGTGCGGGCCGTCACTTTCAGCGAGATCCCGACCCACCTCGGGCTGCCCAGCATCCACTCGGGGTACTGGGACCCCTTCTTCGCCGTCTGCGAGGAGACCGGGACGGTGGTGAACATGCACATCGGCTCGTCCTCGCAGATGCCGGCCGCCTCCCCGGACGCGCCGCCCGCCGTGCAGGCCTCGCTCTCCTTCAACAACGCGATGGCCTCGATGATGGACTTCCTCTTCAGCGGCGTGCTGGTGCGCCACCCGCGGCTCAAGCTCGCCTACAGCGAGGGGCAGATGGGCTGGATCCCCTACGCCCTGGAGCGGGCCGACGACGTCTGGGAGGAGCACCGGGCGTGGGGCGGTGTGCGCGACGTGGTCCCCGAGCCGCCCTCCACCTACTACTACCGGCAGATCTTCTGCTGCTTCTTCCGCGACAAGCACGGCGTCGCCTCGATCGACGTCGTCGGCCGCGACAACGCGACCTTCGAGACCGACTACCCGCACGTCGACTCGACCTTCCCGCACACCAAGGAGGTCGCCCTCGACCATGTGAAGGGCCTCGACGACGAGACGGTGTACAAGCTCATGCGCGGCAACGCCATCCGCATGCTGGGGCTGGAGCCGGACCGGTGGACCTGACGTACACCGAGGCGGAGCAGGCGTACCGGGGCGAGCTGCGGGCCTGGCTCGCCCGGACGCTGCCCACGCTGCCGCCCGCGCCGGACCCCGCCGACTGGCCCGCACGGCGGGCGTACGACACCGGCTGGCAGCGGCGCCTGTACGAGGCGGGATACGCAGACGTCCACTGGAACGCCGACCCGACCCGGCGGCTGATCTTCCTGGAGGAGACCGAGCTGGCGGGGGCGCCCTACGTCGGCGCGAACTTCGTCGGTCTGCTGCACGCCGGGCCCACCATCGCGGCCGAGGGGACGGCCGGCCAGCGTGAACGCTGGCTGCCCCCGGTGCTGCGCGGGGACGAGGTGTGGTGCCAGGGGTTCAGCGAGCCGGGGGCGGGCTCGGACCTGGCGTCCCTGCGGACGCGGGCGGTGCGCGACGGCGACGCCTACGTGGTCACCGGTTCGAAGATCTGGACCTCGCACGCCGAGGTCGCCGACTGGTGCGAACTGCTGGTGCGCACCGATCCCGACGCACCGCGGCACCGCGGCATCAGCTGGCTGGCGATGCCGATGGACGTGCCGGGCGTGACGGTGCGGCCGCTGCGGACCCTCGCCGGTACGACGGAGTTCGCCGAGGTCTTCCTGGACGAGGTGCGCGTGCCGGTCGCCAACCGGGTCGGCGCGGAGAACGACGGCTGGCGGGTCACGATGGTGACGCTCTCCTTCGAACGCGGCACCGCTTTCGCGGGTGAGGTCGTCGCCTGCCGGCGGACCCTGTGCGAACTGGCCCGCACCGCCAGGGAGACGGGAGCCTGGGACGACCCCGTCCTGCGGCGCCGGCTGGGCCGTCTGGCGGCGGAGTTCGGCGTCCTGTGGCGGCTGGTCCAGTGGAACGTCAGCGCCGGCGCCCCGGGCGTCGGGGGCTCGGTCCTCAAGCTGCGCTACTCGCACGCGCGCCAGGAGCTCTACGACACCGCCGCCGAGGTCCTCGGCCCGTCCGGTGCGCTGGACGCGGACCGCCCGTGGACGGCGGACCGGCTCTCCTCGCTCTCGTACACGATCGCGGCGGGCACGTCGCAGATCCAGCGGAACATCGTCGCCGAGCGGATCCTCGGCCTGCCGAAGGGGGTGTGAGCGGCCGTGGACTTCCGCCTCACCGAGGACCAACGGGCGCTCGCCGACGGGACCCGTGGACTGCTGGCGCGGTTCTACCCGGCGGAGCGCCTGCGGGAGGACGCCGCCGGGGCGGCCGCGGGGACCCCGGCGCCCCTCGACCGCCAGCTGTGGCGGGCGCTGGGGGAGGCGGGGTTCTTCGCGCTGCGGCTGCCGGAGGAGCGGGGCGGGCTCGGCCTCGGACTCCCGGAGGCCGTGCTCGTCTTCGAGGAGGCCGGACGGGTGCTGCTGCCGGGGCCGCTGGTGGCGACGCACCTGGCGGCCGGACGGGTGCCGGGGGCGGCGGAGGGCACCACGGTGGTCACCGCGGTCGACGGCGAGCTGGCCGAGTGGCTGGAGGCGTCCGACCACGTGCTGGGCTCCTTCGACAAGGCCGAGCCGGTGCGTTCGGTGGACCCGCTCACCCCGCTGCACCGGGTCGTGGGCGGCGAACCGGCCTGCGGCGGGGGAGCCAGCGACCTGCTGACCTCCGCGCAGCAGACCGGCAGCGCGGCGCGCACCCTGGAGCTCGCCGTGCGGTACGCCGGGACCCGGGAGCAGTTCGGGAGGCCCATCGGCTCCTTCCAGGCGGTCAAGCACCTGTGCGCCGAGATGCTGGTCCGGGTCGAGATGGCACGCACGGCGGTGCGTGCGGCGGCGGTCTCCGGGGACCCGGGCGATACGGCGGCCGCACGGCTGCTGGCGGAAGAGGCGGCCGTCCGCAACGCCCGCGACTGCCTGCAGGTGTTCGGCGGTATGGGTTTCACCTGGGAGGCGGAGGTGCATCTCCACGTCAAGAGGTCGTGGATCCTGCGGAGCCGGGGCCGTTCGATGGCGGAGTGTGAGGAGCAGCTCGCGGAGAGACTCCTCGACGAGACTCTTTGCTGGGGTTAGGTAGTTATGGCCGATTCGTCACGGATAAGGAGTCCCCGAGCGTCGATATCGGGTTGTGTCCGAGGTGTGACTCGTCACGCCGTGGAGTCGGAGCCTGCCTCGGGTACGCTCCATCGGGTGCGTGTGATGGCGAAACGCGACGGATGTGGCAGTGGCGGGGTCTCGGTACCCGGCGGGCTGCCTGTACCGGGCTGTTCGATTTCGCCCCGTAATGAACCCCGCACAGTATGCAGCACTCGTGCCCCCTTGCGCTGGAATATGCCCGAAGCGCTTGTTGCGGTCACTGCGGGTCAATCATGCTGGGTTGCGAAGAGGTCACGTACGGTGACCCTGCCGAGGCGCGAGGCGACGTGTCCGCCGGTTCGGATGGTGTGAGCGGTGCAGGTGCTCCAGGTTCAGCTTGAGGTCGGCCCCGACCCCGCGGAGGTGGGCCGGGCCCGCCGGTGGGCCCGCTCGCGTCTCGCGGGCTCCGGCATAGGAGCCGACGAGCCGGTCGCCGAGACGCTGATCCTGCTCATCTCCGAACTGGTCACCAACGCCGTCGTGCACACCGGCTGTCCCGCCGTGCTGCGGATGCTCTTCCGTTCCTCCGGCGCCGCACAGAGCGGCGAACAGGAGACCGTGCGCGTCGAGGTGGCCGACACCAGCGACGCGCCGCCACGGCCACGGCACGCCGACAACGACGAGACCGGCGGCCGGGGACTGGAACTCGTGGACGGCCTCGCGGACCGCTGGGGCTGGCAGCGTGAAGGTGCCGGCAAGCAGATCTGGTGCGAGATCGACCGCAGCGAGCGCCCCGCGATCGTCCCCGCGCAGTCCATGGGCGGGCTGATCCGCCGCCCCGCCTTCTGACCGTACGGACCGCCCTCAGAGCACCGCCACCGGCGCGACCGGACTGCCGACCCCGCCCACGAAGGGCTGCGGGGTGGCGTCCAGCAGGAACGCGTACCGCCCCTCCTCGGCACAGGCCTCCGACAGCGCCTCGAGATTCCAGTTCTGGCCCTGGGGCATGCCCATCTCCACCAGGTCCAGGGCGTGCACGGCGAGCCACAGGTCCTCGATCTCCGGCGGGAAGATCTCGAAGGTCAACGTGTCGTTGGCGACCGCCGCGACGTCGCGGGCGTAGAACCACTCGGGGGTGCGCACCGACAACCCCGGTGAGGGGAAGGCGTAGGCGTGCTTGTCGCCCGCCAGGTACAGCCGCATCTGACCGGTGCGGACCAGCACGACGTCCCCGGCGCGGACGGTGGTCCGGGCCAGTTCCTCGGCCGCGTCGAGGTCGTCGGGGGTGACCGCGTGGTCGCCGGGCAACCGGTCGGTGCCGCGGGCGCGGGCCACGTCGAGCAGGACGCCGCGGGAGAGCAGCGTCGTGATCTTCTCTATACCGCTGAAGGCGGCGCCACCGTGGGCGGTGATGGAGCCGGCCGGGCGGCCGTTGTAGATCCGTCCCGAGTGCGAGACATGGGTCAGGGCGTCCCAGTGGGTCGCCGCCTGCAGTCCCATGGTGACGATGTCGTCGCTGGTGGCGACCGTGTCCGGGCCGAACATCTCGTGGTTGAGCATCACCATGGTGCGCAGGGGGTTGACCCGGCCCGGGATCATTCCCGTCTGCACCCCGTCAAGCTGCAAGGGCAGCGCGAGCGGCACGCGGCGTCCGCCGCGCACGGTACCGGCCGCCGCGCGGACGACCTCGTCGGTGACCAGGTTGAGGGTGCCGGTCTCGTCGTCCTCACCCCAGCGGCCCCAGTTGTTGACGCGCTTGGCGATGTCGTGGAACTCGGCGGGGAACGCCATCGCTGCCTCCTGGTCTCAGGGCTTGTGCTGGGGTGCGTCCGTGCTCCTAAAATCTAACGGTCCGTCAGAAACTTTGAGAAGGGGCGGGACCGGACGTGGGCAACTTCCTGAACGGAAAGGTCGTCGCGGTCACCGGGGCCGGGCGCGGCATCGGGCGGGCCGTCGCCCTCGCATGCGCGGCCGAGGGCGCCCAAGTCGTCGTCAACGACTACGGTGTCGCGGTCGACGGCAGCGGACCGACCGGTGAGGTCGCGGCCGCCGTCGTCAAGGAGATCGAGGCGGCCGGCGGCGAAGCCACCGCGGTGACCGACGACGTCTCGTCGATGGCGGGCGGCGAACGGATCGTCACCACGGCCGTGGAGACCTACGGCCGCGTCGACGGAGTCGTCTGCGTCGCCGGGATCCTGCGCGAACGCATGCTCTTCAACATGGCCGAGGAGGAGTGGGACCCGGTCCTCGCCACCCATCTCAAGGGCACCTTCACCGTCTTCCGCGCCGCCTCGGCCGTGATGCGACGGCAGGGCTCGGGCACCCTCGTCGGCTTCACCAGCGGCAACCACCAGGGCAGCGTCTCCCAGGCCAACTACTCCGCGGCGAAGGGCGGGATCATCTCGCTGGTGCGCAGCGCCGCACTCGGACTGCACCGCTACGGCGTGACCGCCAACTGCGTCGCCCCCGTGGCACGCACCCGCATGTCCGCCAACGTGCCCATGGAGCTCGCCGAGATCGGTGAGCCCGAGGACGTCGCCGCCATGGTCGTCTTCCTGCTCAGCGATCACGCCCGCGACATCACCGGACAGGTCTACACGGTCGCCGGAGCCAAGATCGCGGTCTGGGCACAGCCCCGCGAACTGCGCGCCGCCTACGTGGACGGCGGGGGATGGACACCGCAGCGCATCGCCGCCGCCCTGCCCGGCTCCGTCGGCACCGACCCCATGCCGATGCTCGCCCAGCTCGAGGCCATGCGCGCCGCCGCGGCCGCCTCCCGAGGGCAGTGACGGCCCCGCACCGAGGAGAGGGCGGACCATGGACTTCACCTTCGGCCCGGAGACGGAGGCCTTCCGCGCGGAGGCCCGGGAGTGGCTGGCGGCGCACCCGGACGGCGCACCCGGCCGGGAGTGGGAGCGGGAACTCGGCGCCGCCGGCTGGATCGGCCTCGGCTGGCGCGGCGACTACGGCAACCGGCGTGCCACCCTGCCCCAGCAGGTCGCCTGGGGCGAGGAGTACGCCCGCGCCGAGGCGCCCGCCCGTTCCGGGCACATCGGCGAGAACCTGCTGGCCCCCACCCTGGAGGCGCACGGCACGCCCGACCAGCGCGACCGCTTCCTGCCGCCGGTCGCCCGCGGCGAGGAACTGTGGTGCCAGGGGTACAGCGAGCCCGGGGCGGGCTCCGACCTCGCCGGCGTCCGTACCGCGGCCGTCCGGGACCACGACGCCGACGGTCCCTGCTACCGCGTGACCGGCCAGAAGATCTGGACCTCCCTCGCCCAGGTCGCCGACTGGTGCTTCGTCCTGGCCCGCACCGAACCCGGCTCGCGCCGGCACCATGGACTGAGCTTCCTGCTGGTCTCCATGGACCAGCCCGGCAGGGTCGAGGTCCGCCCCATCCGCCAGCTCACCGGGACGGCCGAGTTCAACGAGGTCTTCTTCGACGGGGCCCGCGCCGACGCCGCCCACGTCGTCGGCGGGGAGGGCAACGGCTGGCAGGTCGCCATGTCCCTCCTGGGCTTCGAGCGCGGGGTCTCCACCCTCGTGCAGCAGATCGGCTTCGAACGCGAACTTCGGCAGGTCGTCGACCGCGCCGTCGCCACCGGGGCGGTGACCGACCCCGTGCTGCGGGACCGGCTGGTGCGCCAGTGGGCCGAGTTGCGCACCATGCGCTGGAACGCCCTGCGCACGCTGGGCACCGTCGACCCGGCCGCCCCGAGCGTCGCCAAGCTGCTGTGGGGCGGCTGGCACCAGCGGCTCGGCGAACTGGCCGTCGCCGTCCGCGGCGCCCCCGCCGCGACCGGACCAGCGCCGTGGGAGCCGGAGCGGCCCTACGAACTCGACCAGGCCCAGCGCATGTTCCTCTTCAGCCGCGCCGACACCATCTACGGCGGCTCGGACGAGATCCAGCGCACGATCATCGCCGAGCGGGTGCTCGGCCTCCCGAAGGAGCCTCGCGGATGAACAGCGACGGGACGTACGGCCATTGGATCGGCGGCCGGTGGCACGAACCGGCCGGAGCGCACTATCCAGTTGTCAATCCGGCCACGGAGGAGACCGTCGGGCACGCCCCCGAAGCGGGCCCGGCGGACGTGGACGGCGCGGTGCGCGCAGCCCGGGATGCGTACGAGGGCTGGTCCCGTACGAGCCCGGCGGAGCGCGCAGCGATCCTGGAGCGGATCGCGGACGTCCTCGCCTCGCGGTCGGCGGATCTCGTACCGCTGCTCCAGCAGGAGACGGGAGCGACGATCCGTGTCGCGTCGAGCATGCAGATTCCTACGGCGGTGGACCGCTTCCGGCGCTACGCACGGGGCGCGCTGGAACCGGACACGATCCCCTTCGCGCCGCAGCCCGTGAAGGCCTCGCCGCTCGCCCCCGGCGGGCTGGTCAACGCGGCGGCGGCACGGCGTCCGGTGGGCGTCGTCGCCTGCATCACCTCCTACAACTTCCCCCTGGTCAACCTGGCCGGCAAGGTCGCCCCCGCCCTGGCCGTGGGCAACACCGTCGTCGCCAAGCCCGCGCCCCAGGACCCGCTGACCTGCCTGCTGCTCGGCGGGATCATGCGGGAGGCGGGCCTGCCCGACGGGGTGTTCAACGTCATCACCGGCTCGGGCGCCGCGGCCGGTGAGGCACTGGTCGCACACCCCGGCGTCGACATGATCAGCTTCACCGGCTCGACGGCGGTCGGGCAGGCGATCGCCCGCGTCGCGGGCGCGTCGATGAAGCGGACCCTGATGGAACTGGGCGGCAAGGGCGCGGCGATCATCCTCGAGGACGCCGCACCGGGCGTCCTCAGATCAGCGGTATCTGCTGTCGGTTCAACATGGGCATTCCATTCAGGTCAGATCTGCACGGCGCCGACCCGTGTGCTCGTCCCCCGCGGGCGGTACGAGCAGGTGATCACCGCCCTTGAACAGTACGCCCGTTCGCTGACCGTCGGGGACCCTGTGGATAACTCCACCGTCGTCGGCCCGCTGATCACCGCCGCCCAGCGCGACCGCGTCGAGGCCTACGTCGCCGGCGCCCGCGAACAGGGCGCCCGCGTCGTCACCGGCGGCGCGCGCCCCGACCTCAAACCCGGCTACTACGTGGCCCCCACCCTCCTCGCGGACGTCACGCCCGAAATGACGGTCGCCCGCGAGGAGATCTTCGGCCCGGTCGTCGCCGCCCTCCCCTACGGCACCGAGGACGAGGCCGTCGAGATCGCCAACGGCACCCCGTACGGCCTGTACGACTACGTCTTCAGCAGCGACACCGCGCGCGCCTAGGCCCTGGCCGCCCGCCTGCGCAGCGGCAACGTCGGCATCAACACCGTGCAGCGTCACCCCGAGACGCCCTTCGGCGGCTTCAAGCACAGCGGGATCGGCCGCGACGGCGGCTCCTTCGGACTGCACGCGTACAGCGAGCTCCAGGCGGTGGTGTGGTGATGAGAGGCGTGATCTTCGACGGGACGCAGCCCGCGGTCGTCGACGACCTGGAGGTCCGGGACCCGGGCCCCGGCGAGGTGCTGGTCCGCATCCACGCCGCCGGGCTGTGCCACAGCGACCTGTCCGTCGTCGACGGGGTCATCCCCTTCCCCGTACCGGTCGTGCTCGGCCACGAGGGGGCGGGCGTCGTCGAGGCGACCGGCGCCGGCGTCTCGCACGTCTCGCCGGGCGACCGCGTGGCCCTGTCCACCCTCGCCAACTGCGGCACCTGCCCGGACTGCGACCGGGGGCGCCCGACGATGTGCCGCAAGGCCATCGGCCGTCCCGGCAGGCCCTTCAGCCGTCAGGGCGAGCCGCTGTTCAACTTCGCCTCCAACTCGGCCTTCGCCGAACTGACCGTCGTCAAGGCCGTCCAGGCCGTCCCCCTTCCCCAGGGCATCCCCCTCACCTCGGCCGCGCTCATCGGCTGCGGGGTGCTGACCGGGGTCGGCGCCGCCCTCAACCGCGCCCAGGTCGACCGCGGCGACACCGTCGTGGTCATCGGCACCGGCGGCATCGGCCTGAACGTGCTGCAGGGCGCGCGCATCGCGGGCGCCTCCCGGATCGTCGCCGTCGACACCAACCCGGCGAAGGAGGAACCCGCGAGGCTCTTCGGCGCCACCGAGTTCGTGGATTCGGCGGAGGCGGCGCGCGCGCTGCTGCCGACCGGCGCCGACCACGTCTTCGAGTGCGTCGGCCACGTCGGGCTCATCCGCCAGGCCGTCGACCTCCTGGACCGCCACGGCCAGGCCGTCCTGCTGGGCGTGCCGCCGGCCGACGCCGAGGCGTCCTTCCTGGTGTCCTCCATGTACCTCGACAAGTCCATCCTGGGCTGCCGCTACGGCTCGGCACGGCCGCAGCGCGACATCGCGCTCTACGCCGACCTGTACCGGCAGGGCCGGCTCCTGCTGGACGAACTCGTCACCCGCACCTACCCGGTGGAGGACTTCGCCAAGGCGGCGGAGGACGCCCGGGGCGGCCGCGTGGCGCGGGGCGTGCTGACCTTCTGAGGCGGGTCAGAACGCCGCCGTCGCCCGGAAGGTGCGCCGATAGGCGCTGGGCGAGACGCCGAGGACGGCCTGCAGGTGCTGCCGCATGGAGGCCGCCGTGCCGAACCCGGCCTGCGAGGCGACCTGGTCGACCGACAGGTCGCTGGACTCCAGCAGGTGCCGGGCGCGCTCGACGCGCTGCTGCGTCAGCCACTGCCCGGGGCTGGTGCCCACCTCCTCCCGGAAGCGGCGGGTGAAGGTGCGCACGCTCATCGCCTCGCGCTCGGCCAGCTCGCGCAGCGTCAGCGGCTGGTCGAGCCGGTCCAGCGCCCAGGAGCGCGCAGCGGCCGTGGTGGCCTGCTGGGGCTCGGGGACGGGCCGTTGGATGTACTGGGCCTGTCCGCCCTCCCGGTGCGGCGGCACGACCGTACGGCGCGCGCTGGCGTTGGCCACGGCGGTGCCATGGTCACGGCGTACGAGGTGCAGGCACAGGTCGATGCCCGAGGCGACGCCCGCGGAGGTGAGGATGGCGCCGTTGTCGACGTACAGGACGTCCGGCTCGACCCGCACCTGGGGGAAGAGCCTTTGGAAGTGGTCCGTGCTCGACCAGTGGGTGGTGGCGCGCAGGCCGTCCAGGTGGCCGGCCGCGGCGAGGAAGTACGAGCCGGTGCAGATGGAGACGAGCCGGGCGCCGGGGCGGATGCGGGCGAAAGCCGCCGCCATCTCCTCGGGCAGCCGGCCCTCGGTGTGCGCGACGGAGCGCTCGTGGGCGGCGGGGACGATGACGGTGTCGGCCGTCTCCAGGACCTCGGGGCCGTGGGCGACGTGGATCTCGAAGTCGGCGTCGGCGCGCACCGGTCCTGGACCGTGCGGGGAGCACGTCACCACCTCGTACAGATCGACCCCGTCGGAGTCCCTCGCGCCGCCGAAGATGCGGTGCGGGATGCCCACTTCGAAGGGGATCACACCGTGCTGCACGAGGACGACGACCCGGTGGCGCACCGGTGTGCGCGGAGCGGCGGTCGGCGAAGGCGTCTCCATGGATTCGGCCATGGCCCGATCCTTGCACAACATGGCCATCCGGCCACTCGTTCCGCGAAAGGCGATGCCGGATGCTGACCTGGTGACGCAGACTCCCGAGCTCCCTGTGCAGCCCCTGGCCGACAGGGGCCCCGACGTTCCCCGGCCGTTCCGCACGCCCCGGATCCACCGCGCGTGGTCGGTGGCGGCCGCCGCCTTCGTCACGCTCATCGGCGCCGCCGGCTTCGCCTCCCTGCCCGGACTGCTGATCGAGCCGCTGCACGGCGAGTTCGGGTGGTCGCGGGGCATGATCGGCCTGGCCGTCTCGGTCAACCTCGCGCTCTACGGGGTGACGGCGCCGTTCGCCGCCGCGCTCATGGACCGCTTCGGCATCCGACGGGTCGTCGCGGCGGCGCTCGTCACCATCGCGACAGGTGCGAGCCTGACCGTCTTCATGACCGCGAGCTGGCAGCTCGTGCTCCTGTGGGGCGTGCTCGTCGGGCTGGGCAGCGGCTCCATGGCCCTGGCCTTCGCGACCACCGTCACCAACCGCTGGTTCGAGGACCGGCGCGGCCTGGTCACGGGCATCCTGACGGCGGCCGGCGCGGCGGGACAGCTGATCTTCCTCCCCCTGCTCTCCGTCATCATCGAGCACGCGGGCTGGCGCTCGGCGGCCCTCACCGTGGCGGGCGCCGCGGTCGTCGTCGCGCCCCTGGTCTACCTGCTGCTGCGGGACCACCCCGCCGACGTGGGCCTGGCCCCGTACGGCGCCGTGGAGTTCGTGCCGAAGCCGCCGCCGGTGACGGGGGCGGCCAAGCGGGCGGTCAAGGCGCTGTTCGACGCAGCCCGCGGCGGCCCGTTCTGGCTGCTGGCGGGGACCTTCGCGATCTGCGGCGCCTCGACGAACGGCCTGGTCAAGACGCACTTCGTGCCCGCGGCCCACGACCACGGGATGCCGGTGACGGCCGCCGCGTCACTGCTCGCCGTGATCGGCATCTTCGACATCGCGGGCACGGTGGCCTCCGGCTGGTTCACCGACCGCTTCAGCCCGCGGCGGCTGCTGGCCACCTACTACGGGCTGCGCGGACTGTCGCTGATGTTCCTGCCCGTGCTCCTGAACGACGCCGTCCACCCGCCCATGGTGCTGTTCATCGTCTTCTACGGCCTGGACTGGGTCGCCACCGTGCCGCCCACCATCGCCCTGTGCCGCGAGTTCTACGGCGCCGACAGCGCCATCGTCTTCGGCTGGGTACTCGCCTCCCACCAGCTGGGCGCCGCCCTGGTGGCGTTCCTCGGCGGCGCGGCGCGCGACGCCTTCGGCTCCTACGACGTGGTCTGGTACTCCTCCGGGGCGCTGTGCGCGGTGGCGGCGCTCATGGCGCTGGTGATCCGGCGGCGGGCGACCCCGGGCGCCGGGGCGCTCCCGCTCGCGGCGTAGCCGGCCGGCCCCGGCTCTGCCGGGTCCCGCGGCCGCCCCTGGTGACGGTACGGGAACTGCGTGCGGCGCCGGGGCGTCCGTCCTGTGCGTGAGGGAAGCGACCAAGGGCCTCACCGCCCTTCTTGTGGCGGGCCTGGGTGCGGCGTCCGCGCTGCTGGCCTGGGCACCGCTCGCCAGGGTCAACGTCGAGGGCGGTTTCGAAGGGCAGCGCCGGGACTTGAGCGTCCTCTACGTCGACCTTCCGCTCATCGCCGCGGGAGGCGCGCTGGTGCCGCTCGCCTTCTGGCTGCTCACGCTGCGCGGGTCGCGCCGCCCCGGGCTCGCGGCCCTGGTGGCGGTGGCCGTGGCCGCCCTCGGGATCTGGGCGCTGACCAGTTGGTGGGCGCCCCACCGGGCGCCGGAGTTCACGGGCTGAGGCGCGTACGGCGGCCGCGGTCAGGGCGCGAGCCGGCCGAAGCGGCCGCGGTCAGGGCGCGAGCCGGCCGAAGCGGCCGCGGTGGAAGAGCAGCGGCTCGCCGTCTTCCGCCCCGTGGCCCAGATCCCGGACCCGGCCGATGACGACGAGGTGGTCGCCGCCGGTGTGCACGGTGTGGATCGCGCAGTCGATCCACGCGGCCACGCCGCGCAGCCGGGGCGAGCCCGTCACCGGCGCCGGATCCCACTCCACACCCGCGAACTTGTCCCCGCCGCTCACGGCGAAGGAGCGGCACAGCTCCTGCTGGTCCGCGCCGAGCACGTTCACGCAGAACACCCCGGCCCGCGCGATGCGCGGCCAGCTGGTGGACGTGCGTGCCACCATGAAGACGACCAGCGGCGGATCGAGCGACAGCGACGCGAACGACTGGCAGGCGAACCCGGCGGGTCCGCTCTGCGTGTCGTCCCCGGGCGCCGCGACCACCGTCACGCCGCTCGCGAAGTTCCCCAGTACCTTCCGGAATTCGGCCTGGTCCACCGGGGCGCGCTCGTCCGGCCGCACGGCCCGCAGTTCGGGCGGCGGCAGCGGGTCCACCCGCCCGGCCGTCGTCGCCGCCCCGGCCGACCGGAGGTAGCGGACGACGGCGACCGCCATGCCTGCTTGTCCCATCACACGGTCCATTGAAACTGACGGACCGTCAGAAGTGAAGTCCTGCGGGAAGGGCGGCCGAAGGCCGCGCGTACCGTGCCTGTCATGGGATGGGGTACGGGGTGGGGGTCCCCGGCGCGGCCCGCGGTCGATCCGTTGGGTGATGCCGGACGCGCGGCGGCGGTCTCGACGTACTGCGCGGTGGGGGTGGTCGCGGCAACGGCCCGCGTGGTCGCCCTTCCGTCGCTGAAGTCCTCTGGCGGTGCCTTCGACGAGCCGTTCGCCCTCTGCGTGCTGCCGGTGGCCCTGATCCCCCTGTTGGCCTTCGCGGTGGCCGCCTCGCTCCTGCACGCCCTGCCGGCGACGGTCCTGGGACTGCGGCTCGCGCGGCGCACCGGACGCCCCCGCTGGCTCTGCCTGCTGGCGGCGGAGGCCGCGACGGCCGCCGTCCTCGCGGTGCCGGTGGTGTGGCTCGGCGGTCCGTACCCGCTTGCGTGGCTGTGCGTCGCGGCGGCCGGTGCGGCGCCGGTGCTGGTCACCTCGTTTTACGCGGGGCGCCGGGACCCGGAGGGCAGGACCGGGTGGGCGCGGCAGCGGCAGGTCGCGGCCCAGATCTCCGTCGTGACGATCGCGGTGGTCGGGCTCGTCCTCGCGGGCGGTCTGCTGGCGTACGGCACCGGACTGCTGGAGGAGTACCGGCCCCCGCCCGGGGCCGGGGCGCCCGGGGGGTGAGCCTTCGCGGTGTCACCGGCCACGGAAGTCCGGTGGGCGGCGTTCGAGGAAGGCGCACAGTCCTTCTCGGGCGTCGGCGGTGGTCATGTTCTGTTCCTGTGCGGCCGCCTCGGCGGCGAAGGCCGTCGCGCGGTCGGAGTCCAGGGACGCGTTGACGAGCTGCTTGGTCAGGGCGAGGGCGCGGGTGGGGCCGGCGGCGAGCCGCTCGGCGAGGGTGTCGGCGGCCGCGTCGAGCTCGTCGGCGGGGACGACGCGGTTGACCAGCCCGAGGCGTTCGGCGGTGGCGGCGGGGAGGTCGTCGCCGAGGAGGAGGAGTTCCTTCGCGCGGTGCGGGCCGATCAGGCGGGGGAGGAGGTAGGCGCCCCCGCCGTCGGGGACGAGGCCGCGGCGGACGAAGACCTCGATGAACTTCGCCGTGTCGGCGGCCAGGACGAGGTCGCAGGCGAGGGCGAGATGGGCACCGAGACCGGCGGCCGTGCCGTTCACGGCGGCGACAACGGGTTTCTCGCAGTCGAGGACGGCGGCGATGAGGCGCTGGGCCCCGGACCGGATCGTCCGGGCCACGTCGCCCGCGACCCGGTCCGCGGCGGCCGGACCGCCGCGCAGGTCGGCCCCCGCGCAGAAGGCCCGGCGGCCGGCGCCGGTCAGGACGACGGCCCGCACGGCCGGGTCCGCGGAGGCCTCCAGAAATTTCTGTATGAGGCGTTCACGCAGGTCAGGGGTGATGGCGTTCATCGCCTGGGGGCGGTTGAGGGTGAACCGGGAGACCCCGTTGTCGGTGACGTGGAGTACAACGGATTCCACGGAGTCATCACGCTCCGTGACCACTCCACGGGGGGAGTCAGTCATGTGTGTTCTCCTGGCGGCAGACGGCCAGTGCGTCCAGGGCGCAGGCGCCCTGCCCGCGCGGCAGCACCATCAGCGGATTGATGTCGAGTTCGGCGAGGCCGTCGCCGAGTTCCAGGGCCATGCGCTGCACGCGGAGGATGACGTCGACGAGCGCGTCCGTGTCGGCGGGTGGCGCCCCGCGCACGCCGTCGAGCAGGCGGGCGCCGCGCAGTTCCCGCAGCATGTCCCGCGCGGTCCCGGCGTCGAAGGGCGGTACGCGTACGGCCGTGTCCCGCAGGACCTCGACGAGGACCCCGCCGAGGCCGGCGGTGACGGTGGGCCCGAAGAGCGGGTCGTGGCTCATGCCGACGACCATCTCGACGCCTCGCTCCACCATCTGGCAGACGAGGACGCCGTCGAGGTCCAGGTCCTCGCAGCGGGCGATGTCGGCGAGTTCGCGGTAGGCGTCGCGGACCTGGCTGGCCGAGGTGAGGCCGATCTTGACCAGGCCGAGTTCGGTCTTGTGCGCGAGCCGGTCGGCGGACGCCTTCATCACCACGGGGTAGCCGACCTGGGCCGCCGCCCGGACGGCACCGGCGGCGCTGGTGACCAGTTGCTCGCGCGGGACGCGGATCCCGTACGCCCGCAGCAGTTGCTTGGCGGCGTGCTCGCTCAGCCGGCGGCCGGGGTGCAGCAGGGCGCGCGCCTTCCGTGCGGAGGAGGAGGGCGTGCGCGGCGCGTCGTCGAAGGGGGAGCGGTAGCCGGCGGCGAAGCGGTGGTGGTCCAGCCAGGCCCGTACGGCGGTCACGCAGTTGCCGAAGGTGCGGAAGGTGGCGAGCCGGGAGGAGCCGAGCAGGGTGGTCCGGTAGGCCTCCTCGGTGCCCACGGGGGAGCCCCAGATCACGCACACCAGTTTGTCGGTGGCCTCGGCGGCCTCGGCGAGGTCCTGGGCCAGCCGGTCGCTCATCGGCGGGAAGGGGCCGGTGATCGGGCAGACGAGGACGCCGACCGCAGGATCGGCGAGGATCGCGTCGATGATCTTCCGGCCACGCCAGTCCCCGACGGGATGGCCCCCGCTGTCCACGGGGTTGGAGACGTTCAGGTACTCCGGTATCCACTGGTGGAGTTCGGCCTGCTTCGGCTCCGGGAGGGTGGGCAGCGGCAGCCCGGCGGCGGTGGCCAGGTCCGCGAAGTGCGCCCCGGTGCCGCCGGAGATCGAGTAGACGACCACGCCCTCGGCGGCCGGTGGCCGGGCCCGGGCCAGCAGGGCGGCGGTGTCCTGGAGTTCGTCCAGGGCGTCGACGCGGATCACGCCGAACTGGCGGAAGGCGGCGTCGGCGACCGCGTCGGATCCGGTGAGCTTGCCGGTGTGGGTGGCGGCGGCGCGGGTGCCCGTCTCGGTACGGCCCACCTTGACCATGACCACCGGCACCTTGTTGCGGGCCGCGTGGTCGGCGGCGAGGGCGAACGAGCGGCCGTCCTTGAGGCCTTCGGCGTAGACCGCGATCGCACCGATCTCGGGCCGCCCGGCGAAGTAGGAGAGGAAGTCGGCGGTCTCCAGGTCGGCCTCGTTGCCGGTCGGCGCCCAGTGGCTGAGCCGGATGCCGAGCTCCTGCAGGGCGTAGACCGGACGGCCCTGGTGGCCGGACTGGGTGATCAGGGCGATCGCCGGCCCGGGGAGGTCCTCGCGGAACGCCTGGAAGGCGTTGAGGTTGGTGTTCGGCCCCAGCAGCCGCAGTCCGCTGCCCGCGACGGCCCGGCCGAGCCGCTCCTGGGCGGCGGCACCCGCCTCCCCCGTCTCGGCGAAGCCGGAGGCGAAGACGACCGCGAACCGTGCCTTGGCCCCGGTGAGCTGCTCCAGGACGGGGAGGGGGTTGGCGACGAGCAGGACGGCGAGGTCGACCGGCTCGGGGAGATCTGCGACGGATGCGTGGCAGGGAAGGCCGAACACGGTGCCGCGGCCGGGGTTGACCGGATGGAGCCGGGCGCCGACCCGCTCGGCCCAGGTGACGAGTTGCCGGGTGATGCCGGTGTTGGGGCGGCCCTCGGCGTCCGAGGCGCCCACCACGGCCAGGGACTCGGGCCGGAAGAAGCGGTCGAGGTCGGGCACGCAGGCGTGCAGCGGTCGCCCGCTGACGTCCACGTCGTCCGTGCCGTGGCCCGGGCCGGCGGCGTCCGCGGCGGGATCGGTGCCGCGCGTGCTGAAGGTCGATCCAAGCATGTGTCTCGCCCGTCCCGCTCGAAGGTCCAGAGAGCTGACGCAATGTCAGATTACTGAACTGACGATCCGTCAGGAACGGGGAGGATGCGAGAAACCTGTGCACCCCCGCGGGAAGGCGGTCCGGCCGGCCGAGGGGGGAGGGCCGGCCGGACCGCCGGACCGGGGTGGAGCAGGAGCGGTGCGGGGGCGCGCAGGGGTGGTGCGGAGGCGGTGCGGAGGAGGTGCGTGCGGCGTCGCGGGTGCTCGTCCGTACCCCCTCGGTACCCACCGCGCGCGTTCGCTACCGCCGCGCCACGGCTTTGGCGATCCGGCGCGCGTCGATGGCCATTTCGCGGAACATGCCACTGATGGGATTGGTGAAGCCGGTGAAGTACAGACCGGGAGCGTTCTTCGGGCTGCGGCCGCCGTGCCGCACGGGCCGGCCCCGCTCGTCCAGCACGTCAAGGTGGCCGACGAGCGGTTCCAGGCCGCGCCGGTAGCCGGTGGCCGCGACCACCGCGTCCGGGGTGATCCGCGTGCCGTCGGCGAGCAGCACCTCCCGCCCGTCGAAGCCCTCGACGGCGGCGACGGGCTCCACCTTCCCCGACCGGACGGCGTCGATGATGCCGACGTCCTGGACGGGGATGGAGCCCTCCCGCACCCGCGAGTAGAGCCCGTTGTCCGGGCGGGGCAGTCCGTACGCGGACAGGTCCGGCACGGAGACGCGCTCCACGTAGGGCGCGATCTTGTCGACCAGCTTCGTGGGGAGGCGGCGGACCATGATCCCGGTGCGCTGCGCGGGCCACCCGGCGGTGGAGCGGCGCATGATGTGCGGGGGCGTCCGCACCGCCAGCCGGACGCGGGCCGCGCCGGACTCGGCGAGGTCGACGGCGATCTCGGCGCCGGTGTTGCCCACGCCCACGACCAGGACGTCCCGGCCCTGGTAGGGCCGGCCGTTGCGGTAGCGGGAGGCGTGCAGCAGCTCTCCGTCGAAGGTGTCGCGCCCGGGCCAGTCCGGAAGGTGCGGCGAGTGGTTGTAGCCGGTGGCGACGACGACGCTGCGTGCGGTCAGCCGGCGCCCGCCGGTGGCCGGGAGCACCCAGCCCGCCGCCGGGTCCCCGGCGGGCTCGATCCGCCCCACCTCTATGCCGGTGGCGACGTCCAGCCCGTGGAACTCGGCGTACTGCTCCAGGTAGCGGACGACGTCGTCGCGGCCCACCCAGCGGCCGTACGACCGGGGTATCCCGAGGCCCGGGAGCGCGGACAGGCGTCTGGTCGTGTGCAGCCGCAGCCGGTCGTAGTGGCCGCGCCAGGAGGCGCCCACCGCGTCCGACCGCTCGACGACCAGGGTGCGCACGCCCCGGTGCCGCAGCGACGCCGCGACGGCGAGACCGCCGGGACCGGCGCCGACGACGATGGCGTCCGGCGCCGCCGTGTTCGGTAGGGGGGTGGCGGCGGATGCGGAGGTGCCGGCGGATGCCGAGGTGTCGGTCATGGCTGCTCCCGTGCCTGCAGGGTGAGGGTCACTCCGGAAGGTAGCGCGCTTTCGCCCCGGCACCTTGCGGAGGTGCGACCGCATCCGGTCAACTGACATACCGTCAGATTCCTTGTCCCGGGGAGGCACACGATGCAGACGATCTGGCTGACCGGCGCCGAATGGCTCGCCGTCCTGCGCATCGGCCTCGGGCTGTGGTGGCTGGAGAGCTGGCGCCACAAGGACAAGAAGGGCTGGTTCGAGCGGGGCACCGGCATCGCCTGGGCCGCCGACGTCGCCGCGAAGCACCGCTGGACCTTCGTCCAGGGCGGATTCACCGCGGTCGTCGCGCCCCGCCCCAAGGTGATGGCCTACGTCGTCGTCCACGCCGAACTGGCCGTCGGGCTCGGTCTCACCGCAGGGCTGCTGACACCGGTCGCGCTGGCCGGCGGCATCGTCCTCAACCTGCTCTACCTCATCCTCATGATCCACGACTGGGCGGAGCAGGGGCAGAACGCCATGATGATCCTCGCCTCCGTCGTCCTCCTCTTCGCCATGGGCTGGCAGACCTGGTCCCTCGACAGCGTCTGGGGGCTCTTCCTGTGACCGGCCTGCCCGAGCCCGACGCCTTCACGCGCACCTACTGGAGCGCCGCCGCCGAGGGCCGGCTGCTGATCCGCCGGTGCCTGGCCACGGACTGCGGCGCCGCCCACCACTACCCCCGGGAGTTCTGCCCGCACTGCTGGAGCGAGGAGGTCGTCTGGGAGCAGGCCGCGGGCCACGCCACCCTCTACACCTGGTCCGTGGTGCACGCCAACGACCTCCGGCCGTTCGCCGGACGGGTCCCCTACGTCGCCGCCGTCGTCGACCTCGCCGAGGGGCCGCGCATGATGACGGAGGTCGTCGGCTGCGCCCACGACGCGCTGCGCGTCGGGATGGACCTGCGCGTCTGCTTCCGCCCCGCGGCCGCAGGCGGGGAGATCGCGATCCCCGTCTTCCGTCCGGCCCGGGCGGCCGCCGCCTCCTTTGCTTGAATGAGGGCGTGCTGAGGCCGGTGGAGTTGGAAGCGTACGGACTGCTGCTCAGGCCCTGGGAGGAGACGTCCGGCGACCTCGACGCGGCACTGCGCGGCCTCGCGGACCCGGACTTCCGCCGCTGGAACACCGCGCACGCCCCCGAGCCCGACGAAGCCGGGGTGCGGGCGTTCCTGCGGCGCCGGCGCGACGGCTGGGGGGCCGGCGACCTCGCGTCGTTCGCCGTCACCGAGGCCGGTGTGGTGCTCGGCCAGGCCGGGATAGGGATGATCGACCACACCATGCGCGGCGCACGCGTCAGCTACTGGATGCTCCCCGAGGCCCGTGGGCGCGGCGTCGCCTCCCGGGCCCTGGAGGCGGTCACCCGGTGGGCCTTCCGCGATCTCGGCCTGCACCGGCTGGAGCTGGGCCACGCCGTCGGCAACGAGCCCTCCTGCGGTGTCGCGCGGCGCTGCGGTTACGTCCTCGAAGGGGTCCTGCGCGAGGCGGTCGTCGACCTGTCCGGCGCCCTTCGGGACGTCCACCTGCACAGCCGCCTGGCGACCGATCCACGTCCCTGACTCCGGCGACCGCACGGGGATTTGCCGTGCCTTGGGGGAATCTTATGCCGATCGGGACAAGTGCTTTCCCGATCACCGTGTGCGGGTTGGCTAGGGTGCGATCCGCCCCTCGCGCGCCGCGGACCCATACGCCGGTGCATCCGCGCGCCGCACGCCGTGCCGGACGTGCGCGCCGTGCCGGGGGCCTCAGCAGTCCTGCCAGGCGCACCCGGTGCGGTGCGTCCCGTGTCGTGAATGGGGTGGGGATGTCCGGTCACCGGATGTCGAAGAAGCGTCGCTACATCGCCTGGGCGGTGGCGGCGGCCGCGGTGCTCGTGGGCGGTGGTGTCGCGGCGGGGGCCTCGATGGCGACCACGGTGTCGCGCCCGGCCCCGAAGGTCTACACGGGGCGGGCGTTCGACACCTGCACGGCGCCCTCCGCGTCGGCGATGAAGGCGTGGCACAACGGGTTCTACGGTGCGGCGGCGGTGTACGTCGGCGGCAAGAACCGGGGGTGCGCGCAGCCGAACCTGACCGCGTCCTGGGTCAAGTCGGTCAGCGCCACGGGCTGGAAGCTGATCCCGCTCTACGTGGGCGCGCAGCCGCCGTGCCAGACCAGCCGCAACCCGGAGAGGCTGACCGCCTCCACCGCGGCCTCGCTGGGCGCCGCGGACGGCGCGGACGCGGTGGCGAAGGCGTCCGCGCTGGGGATGAAGGCCGGCAGCCCGGTGTACCTGGACATGGAGTCGTACGACGTCACCAACACCTCGTGCAACAACGCGGTGCTCGCGTACGTCCGGGCGTGGGACAAGGCCGTGCACGCCAAGGGCTACTGGGCCGGCTTCTACGGCTTCCGCAGCTCCAGCGCGAAGGCCGTCGCCACGGCGACCAACCGCACCGACCTGCCGGACGTCCTCTGGTACGCGCTGTGGGACGAGCACAAGACCACGACCACGGACTGGCCGTTCTCCGCGTCGCTGTGGACCGGGCACCGCCGCGGCCACCAGTACATGGTCAACAGCAAGGAGACCCGCGGCGGTCACACCATCACCGTGGACCGCAGCGACTGGGACGCCCCGGTCGCCGTCACCGGCTGACGCCCGAGGGGGCGGTGGAGCCCCGGCGGCGCGGAGGGGGCGGGGCAAGGGCCCGTGACCCTCAGTCCCGCCCCAGCACCACCGTCCCCGAGGAGCAGAACCAGCCGCCCGTCCCCGAGGCCACGGCCAGCTCCGGCAGCGCCCCACCGGGCTTGCGCACCTGGCGCTCGCCCGCCTCCCCCCGCAGCTGCCGTACCGCCTCGACGAGCAGGAACAGTCCCCGCATGCCGGGATGGCAGGCGGACAGCCCGCCGCCGTCGGTGTTGACCGGCAGGGGCGACGCGGCCACGAAGGGCCCGCCCTCGCCCTTGGCGCAGAAGCCGAGGTCCTCCAGCGTGACCAGGGTCATGTAGGTGAAGGCGTCGTAGATCTCGGCGAGGTCCATCTCGTCAGGGGTGACGCCCGCGCGGGAGAAGGCCAGCCGCCCCGAGACCGCGGCGGGGGAGACCGTGAAGTCGTCCCACTGCGACATGGTGGCGTGCGAGACGGCGGTGCCGGAGCCGAGCACCCACACCGGGGGCGGCGCCGCGTCCCGCGCGTACTCCGCGGCGGCCAGGAGCACCGCGCAGCCGCCGTCGGAGCGGATGCAGCAGTGCAGTTTGGTGAACGGGTCGGCGATCACCTGCCCGGACAGGACGTCGTCGACGGTGATCGGCGTGCGGTACATCGCGTCGGGGTTGCGGGCCGCGTTCGCCCGGGCCCGGACGGCGACGGTGGCGAGCTGCTCGGCGGTGGTGCCGTACTGGTGCATGTGGCGGCGGGCGGCCATCGCGTACTTGGCGATCAGCGTGTGCCCGTAGGGGGCCTCGAACTGCAGGGGCCCGCGCGTCCCGAAGGACAGGTTGGCGGTGCGCCGCCCGGCCTTGAGGTCGGCACGGGCGGTGGAGCCGTAGACCAGGAGCACGACGTCGGCGTGCCCGGCGGCGATCGCGTCGGCGGCGTGCGCGGCCATGACCTCCCAGGTCGCGCCTCCGACGGAGGTCGAGTCGACCCAGCGCGGCCGCAGTCCGAGGTACTCGGCGACCTCGACCGGCGCGAGCGTGCCGAGCCCGGCCGAGGCGAAGCCGTCGACGGCCGACCGTGGCAGCCCGCTGTCGGCGAGCGCGCGGCGCGCCGCCTGGGCGTGGAGCGCGTAGGGGGTGGCGTCGTCGACCCTGCCGCAGTCGGACAACGCGACGCCGAGGACGGCGACTTCACGGCCGTTGCGAGTACCCTGACCCTGAGCCATGAATCTGACGGTACATCAGATTTGGGGTTTCCGGACGCCGCCGGATCCCCCGAGGTGGGAGGAGAGCTCGCCGTGGACGCCGCCTTCACCGAGGAGCAGGAAGAGATCCGCCGCACCCTGCGCGAACTGCTCCGCAAACGCTGCGGACCGGACGAGGTGAAGTCCGCCGCCCGCACCCCCGAGGGCCACGACGGCGCCCTGTGGCGACTGCTGGCGCGGTCGCTGGGGCTGCCAGGCCTCGCCCTGCCCGTCGCGTACGGGGGCGCCGGCTGCGGCCCGGCGGAACTGGTGCTGGCCTGCGAGGAGACCGGCCGGGCGCTGCTGCCCTCACCGCTGCTGGGCACGACCGTGCTCACCGCCCCCCTGGTCGAGGCGCTCGGCACCGACGCCCAGCGCCGTGCCCTGCTCCCGCGCCTCGCCTCCGGGGAGCCCGCGGCCCTTGCCGCACCCCTCGTCGCCCTCGGCCTCACCGGCCCCAACACCGGTGACTGGGCGGGCGGCGGCCGCGCGGGGGGCGTGCAGGCCCGCCGGGCGGACGGGGTCTGGCGGCTGTACGGGCAGGCGGACCAGGTGCTCGGGGGCCCCGGCGCCGGGCTGCTGCTGGTGGCCGCCCATACGGGTGGCTACGCCCGCAGCCGGATCCGGCTCTTCCTCGTCCCCGGCGACGCCCCGGGCCTGGTCCGCAGGCGGCTGACCGCCCTGGACGAGACCCGCCCGCAGGCCCGCGTCGAACTGCGCGACGTCCCCGCCGAGCCCCTGGGCGGGGAGGAAGCGGTCGATCCGCGCCCCGCGCTCGCCCGTACGGGTGCCCTGGCCGCCGCCGCACTGGCCGCGGAAGCCGTCGGGGCGGCCTCCCAGGCGCTCGCGGGGACCTTGGAGTACGTCGGGGTCAGGGAGCAGTTCGGACGGCCCGTGGGCTCCTTCCAGGCCGTCAAGCACCGTCTCGCCGACCTGTACGTCCAGGTCCAGGCCGCCCGCTCGGCCGCCTACTACGCCGCCTGGGCCGTCGGGTGCCCCCCGGAGCAGGCACCGGACGCCGTGGTGGCGGCACCGCTCGCGCTCGCCCAGGGCCTGGAGGCACTGCGCGCCACCGCGGGCCAGGCGGTCCAGTTGCACGGCGGCATCGGCTTCACGTGGGAGCACCACGCGCACCTGTACGTGAAGCGGGCCGCCTCCGACGAACTGCTCTTCGGCCCCGTGCACGCGCTGCGGGCCCACGCAGCCGAGCGGGCGGGCCTCTTCGCACCCGCGGCCGCGGCGGCGTCCCCACCGACGTCCACACCCACGACCGCGCCCACGACCAAGGGGAGGGCGGCGGCATGAGCGTGCTGCGGACCGCCGTGCAGAAGGTGTCGTCGACCCGGGCGTTCGCCAGGGTCGGGCCGCATGTCGTCCCGGCGCTGGACCGGTTCGTGCACCGGGCGACCCGCGGCAGGGTGCTGCTCAGCGCGCGGATGCTGCCCGGGTTGGTGCTCACCGCCACCGGCGCGCGCAGCGGGCTGCCCCGGCGCACCCCGCTGGCCTGCATGCCCGAGGAGGGCGGGACCTTCGTGCTGGTCGGCAGCAACTTCGGGCGCACGGACCACCCGGCGTGGACGGGGAACCTGCTGAAGCACCCCGACGCGGAGGTCAGCTGGCGCGGCCGGGACGTCCCGGTCCGGGCGGAGTTGCTGACGGGCGGGGAGCGCGAGGCGGTGTGGGCGGCGCTGCTGGAGTTCTGGCCGCCGTACGCGACCTACGCGCGGCGCGTGGAGCGGCGGATCCGGTTGTTCCGGCTCGTCCCCAGGGAGCCGGGCGGCGGCGGGGCCGTGGAGCCGTAGACCGTGGAGCGGAGCCCCCGGAAAGGACAACGCGGGCGCCTGGGCCGGCAACCTCCCCCGAGGACCGGTCGGCGCCCGCGTCGTTGCAGGCAGGACTTCGACGTGAACGTAGATCAACAATGCCGCCGGAGGCGGGCGTCAGCGCCGCGGCGTCACCGCGTCGGCTTCTTGCCCGTCACACCGAGGTGCACCAGCAGCGAGAGGTTCGGCTTCAGCTCGGCCTGCTTGACGCCCCAGCTCTGGAAGCCCTTCTGGTGCGCGGCGACCGCGGCGAGCATGGCCACGAGGGATCCGGCGACGGCTGCCGGGCTGACATCCTTGTCGACGCGGCCCTTGCCCTGGAGCTCCTTGATCGAGTCGGAAAGGGAGTTGGTGAGGGGGTTGAGGATCTTCATGCGGATCTTGTAGAACCGCTTGTCCCCTTCGGCCGCGCCCAGGTCGACGACGCGCAGGATGGCGTCGTGCTTGCGCCAGAAGGAGAGGAAGCCCTCGACCAGTTCCTCCGCCGCCGTGGCGCCGGACTTGCCGGCCCAGGAGCGGCCGGCGACGAGGTCCGTCAGCGCGGCCCCCTCCTTGGCCATCTCCTCGGCGAGCTCGAGGACGGCGCCCTCGACGTCGGGGAAGTATTGGTAGAACGTTGCGGGGGAGGTACCCGCCATCCGGGCGACGTCGATGACCTTGACGTCCCGGTACGGCGACGTGCTGAGCATTTCGCCGAGGCAGTCGAGCAGCTTCTGCCGCGTCGCCTGTCCCCGGCGCCCTGCCACACGGCCGTCGACGGTGCGAACTTGTCCTGTCATGCCGTCAGTTTACGGGCTGGTGATCAGCGCGCGATTCGGTGCCTGCAAATGGGGAAGGCCATGTGTTCGATTTCTCCTCGGGCGCGGCGGGGGATCCGCCGATAACGTGTCAAGTCAGACACTCCGTCGATCCACGCGAATCCCCACGTGAATCGGGATCGTCAGCCGCATCACCGGACGAATCGAGGACGAGATGGCCGTGCACCCCGACGGCACCCCCTGCTGGGCCGACGCCATGCTCAACGACCTGGAGGCCGGCAAGCGCTTCTACGGCGGACTGCTCGGCTGGACCTTCGGGCAGGGGGAGGAGCAGTACGGCCTGTACACCCAGGCGTACGGCCCGGACGGGAAGAACGTCGCGGCCCTCGCCCCCAAACCGGACGGCCGGATGCCGACGGTGTGGAACCTCTACCTCGCCTCCTCCGACATCCGGGCCACCGCGGGCAGGATCCGTGACTCGGGCGGCCAACTCATCATGGAGCCCATGCCCGTTGGGCCCTTCGGCACGATGCTCATGGCGGCCGACCCGGGCGGCGCGGTGTTCGGGGTGTGGCAGGCCGGCACGCACGGCGGCTTCGAGGCGACCGGCGTCCCCGGCTCCTACATCTGGACCGAGGTCTACACGCGTGAGACCGAGCGGACCGACCCCTTCTACGAGGAGGTCTTCGGCTTCGGCAGCAAGCGGATCGAGGACGAGGCCATCGACTTCCGGATCTTCGTCCCCGAGGGCGAGGAGGTCACCCCCGACAAGGCCGTCCTCGGCCGCTTCCGGATGGGGGAGGGTTTCCCGCAGGAACTGCCCGCCCACTTCGTCGTCTACTTCGCCGTCTCCGACGCCGACCGCGCCGCGGAGGCGGTCGCGCGGCTCGGGGGCCGGGTCACGATGGGTCCGATGGATTCGCCTTTCGGCCGTTTCCTCCTGGCGAGCGACGACCAGGGTGCCCATTTCGCCCTGATCGATCCCGGTACCACGGTCGGTGAGAAGCCGTCCTGAACGCGCGCGGATCCGCAACCGAATCAAAGGTAATCGCGTGTCGACACCGCCCCGGGTTCGCAACTGATACTCATCCCAGGAAGAATCAGGGACGGACCCCGGGATGGGGGGAACCCACGGGGAGGTGGCAGGGCAGTGGTGCAGCAGCTGACGCAGCACGATCCGAGACGGATCGGCCCTTTCGAGGTGCTGGGCAGGCTGGGCGCCGGCGGTATGGGCCTGGTCTATCTCGCCCGCTCGGCGTCCGGCCGGCGCGTGGCGATCAAGACCGTACGGGCGGAGCTCGCCGAGGACCAGTTGTTCCGCGTGCGCTTCGCCCGTGAGGTGGAGGCGGCCCGCGCGGTCAGCGGCTTCTACACGGCGGCGGTCGTCGACGCCGATCCCAGGGCCGCCGTGCCCTGGCTGGCGACGGCCTTCGTGCCGGCGCCCTCGCTCGAGGAGATCGTCAACGAGTCCGGGCCGCTGCCCGTGCAGGCCGTGCGGTGGCTGGCGGCCGGGGTCGCGGAGGCGCTGCAGTCGATCCACGGTGCGGGCCTGGTCCACCGGGACCTGAAGCCCTCCAACGTGCTCGTCGTGGAGGACGGCCCGCGGGTGATCGACTTCGGCATCGCGAGCGGGGTGTCCAACACGCGGCTGACGATGACGAACGTCGCCGTCGGCACGCCCGCGTACATGTCGCCCGAGCAGGCCAAGGACTCGCGCAGCGTCACCGGCTCCAGCGACGTGTTCTCGCTGGGCTCGACGCTGGTCTTCGCCGCGACCGGGCACGCGCCCTTCCACGGGGCGAACCCCGTGGAGACGGTCTTCATGCTGCTCCGGGAGGGCCCGGACCTGTCGGGTCTGCCCGGCGACCTGCGGCCGCTCATCGAGGCGTGCATGCGCATGGAGGCGGACCGCCGGCCGAGTCCGGCGGACCTGCAGGCGCAGTTGGCGCCGCATCTGTTCTCCTCCGCGGGTGACGACACCGGCACGGCCTCCGCGTGGCTGCCGCCCGCGGCGGTGGGCCTGATAGAGGAACGGCGCAGTGGCGGGCGCCCCGGCGCGGGGCCGGGCGCCCCCGGCGGTGGCGCGGGCGCCGGAGCGGCCGGTGGCGGCGGTGCGGGTGCCCCCGTGCCCCCGATGCCCGCACGGCCTCCCGCACCCCCCGTGGTGCGCCCCCCGGCCGCCGCCGAGGGCCCGGGCGGACCGGTGCAGCTCGCCGGTTCGGCACCGATAGGGCCCGGGATGCGGCTCGCCGAGCGCAAGAACCAGGCCGCGGCCACCGCCGCCGCCGGGGACGGGCTCGGCTGGGCCGGCCGCGGCGGCGCGGCCGGGGGTCCGCCGGCGGCGGTGCCCGGCCAGGGCAACGCCCAGGGCGCGCCCCAGGGCGCCCCGCAGGCGCCCGCGGTCCCGCCGGGTGAATGGCGGCCGTGGCGGTTCCGCATGTCGAACGACGTGTGGGGCACGCCGGTCGTGTCCTCGGGGCGGCTCTACGTGACCTCCTTCGAGGTGCACGCGCTGGACGTGGCCACCGGACGGCGGCAGTTCAAGACCCGTGACGTGGCGTGGACGATGGCGGTCTCGGGCGGCCGGATCCACGGCTCCGACGGGCCGAGCCTGTACGCGCTGGACGCCGCGGACGGCTCCGAGCACTGGCGCACCGGTGTGGACGGCTGGATCTACTCGCTCCGTGCGGACGCCGGGACCGTGGTCACCGGCACCCGCGGCGGCGGCGTGCAGGTCTGGGACGCCGCGGCCGGACGGCTGCGCTGGGAACGCGGCGGGGCGCAGACGGAGTTCGAGACGCCCGAGTCGGGTCCGAGCGTGGTGGACGGGGTCGTGTACTTCCACGGCGGCGGCCGGCTGCACGCCCTGGACGCGACGAGCGGCGCGGAGCACTGGTCGTACCCGACCGGGGAGGGCGGCGCCATGCCGACCCGTCCGGTCGTCGCCGACGGCGCGGTCTACGTGACCGTGGGGAACCGCGTGCTGGCGCTGGACGCCCGCAGCGGCGCCGAGCGGTGGCGCTTCGACGCCCCCGCGGTGATGTTCGCGCCGCCCGCCTACGTGCCGGGACCGGGTGTCACGGGCGGCGGCGTCTACGTCGCCGACTACCTGGGCACCGTGTACGCCCTGGACCCGGCGGACGGGCGTGACCGCTGGCGGGTCGCGACGGAGCAGCGGCAGAGCGTGGAGCCGGTGCTGGTCGCGGGCGGCTCGGTGATGCTGGGCGCGGGCGGCGCGCTGTACACGCTCGACGCGGTCTCCGGCACCCCGAAGTGGCGCTTCGCCGCGCAGGGCGAGATCGTCGGCTCCCCGGTGGTGGCCGACGGGCGGGTGCACTTCGGCTCGAAGGACCACTGCCTCTACACGGTCGACGCGAGCGGCGGCCAGTTGCGCTGGAAGCTGGAGACCGGCGGGGAGATCACCGGTTCGCCGGTCGTCTCGGAAGGTGTGGTCTACGCGAGCAGCAAGGACCGCTGCGTGTACGCCCTCAACGCCGTGAAGGGCACCGAGGCGGCCACCCGGCGCGCGTGACGTACCCGGCTGACGGCCGTCGTGCCACACACGGAAGGGGCTGACGACGGCCGCCGCCGGTCAACTTACGCGGCGGGGGGCCGCGGCGCCACGCGAGGGGCGTCGGGGTGACCCTCGTTCACCGCGTTCCGGCGACGGCGCCGACGTGGGCTCCACCGCGCGCCACGACCCGCCCCCGTGCCCGCCCCCGTGCCCACCGACGTGACGGTGCGCCGCCGACGGGGTCCGGGAGCAAGGGCGGCCACGGGAACGCGATGACCGGCCGGCCGCACCGCGCGGCCGCCCGGCGTCCGCCGAACCGGCCCGCGGCCCGGGACACCGTCACCGCACCCGGTGCTCCCGGGTGCGGTGCGCGAACAGCCGGGCCTGGTGGCCTGGCGGGAGGTTGCCGAGGGCGATGAGGTGCGGCGCGTGCGCGAAGGCCTGGGCCCGCGCGGCCTCGTGGGCCGACCAGACGGCGCGGACGGTGCCCTGCACGGCCTCGGTGGGGTGGGCCGCCACGACCGCCGCCGCGCGCAGGGCCGCGTCGAGCAGCAGCGGGCCGGGCACGACCTCCGAGACCAGCCCGGTCTCGTGGGCCCGCCGGGCGCCGATCCGCTCCGCGGTGCCCATCAGGGCCATGCGCATCACCTCGCCGTAGGGCATGCGCTGAGCCATGGCGATGGCCTCGTACGCGCTGACCATGCCGTAGCTGGTGTGCGGGTCGAAGAAGGTGGCGTGCTCGGCGGCGATGACGAACTCGCACTCGCCGAGCAGGTAGAAGGCGCCGCCGCAGGCCATGCCGTTGACGGCGGCGATGACCGGCTTCCACAGGTCGTTGGCCTTGGGCCCGACCGTCAGCAGCGGGTCGTCGAGGGCGTAGGGGGAGGGCGGCTGCGGGACCTGCACCGCGCGGTCCAGGCCGGTGCAGAAGGCGCGGTCGCCGGCTCCGGTGAGGACGACGGCGCGGACCTCGTCGCCGGCGCGGAACTCCCGCCACAGCGCGCTCAGTCCGGCGGCCGTGGCGAGGTCGATCGCGTTGTGCCGTTCCGGCCGGTCGAGGGTGACGACGGCGACGCCGTCCTTTGTCTCACAGCGCAAGCCAGCGCGGGATGCCGTCATGGAAGACCGCCTTCACGGGGGCGCCGATGCGGATGCGGGCGGGGTCGAAGGAGTCCAGCCGGGCGTCCGGTGCCGTGACCAGGTTGCCCACCAGCCGGATCCGGGGGTCCTCGGCGAGTTCGACGAGGACCACGTTGTACGGGGCCTGTTCGGCGTAGCCGGACAGCAGCGGGGGATGGGGGACGACGTACGACCAGACGCGTCCGCGGCCGCTCACCGGCCGCCACTCGCAGGCGAAGGAGTGGCAGTACGGGCAGCACGGGCGCGGCGGGAAGCGCAGCCGTCCGCAGTCCGCGCAGGCCTGGACGCGCAGTTCGCCGGCGCGGGCGTACTCCCAGAAGGGGGCGCCGTCGTCGTCGGTGACGGGGCTCAGCATGTCAGCTCCTCAGGATCAGGGCGGAGGTCGGGACGCCCTCGCCCGCCGTGACCAGGCAGGTCCGCGCGCCGGGCACCTGGTCGGTGGAGGTGCCGCGCAACTGCCGCACGCCCTCGGTGATGAGGTTGAAGCCGTGGACGTACGCCTCGCTCAGCCCGCCCCCGGAGGTGTTCAGCGGCAGCCGGCCGCCGATCTCCAGGGCGCCGCCCTCGGTGAAGGCGCCCCCCTCCCCGCGGGCGCAGAAGCCGTAGCCCTCCAGGGAGAGCGGGACCAGGGCGGTGAAGGCGTCGTAGATCTGGGCGACGTCGATGTCCTGCGGGGTGAGGTCGGCGTGCTTCCACAGGTGGCGGGCGGCGGTCCAGGCGGGGCCCGTCAGGGGGTCGTCGGTCCAGTAGTTGACCATGCCGTGGTGCTGGGCCGGCAGGCCCTGGGCGACGGAGTGGACGTAGACGGGGCGCTGCCGGGCGTCGCGGGCGCGGTCGGCGGAGACCACGACGCAGGCCAGGGCGCCGTCGGTCTCCAGGCAGTTGTCGTAGAGGCAGAGCGGCTCGCTGATCCAGCGCGAGGTCATGTACATCTCGCGGGTCAGCGGGCGTTCGTACATGATCGCGGCCGGGTTCTGGTTGGCGCGGTTGCGGCAGGCCAGGGCGACGTTGAAGAGGTGGTCGCGGGTCGCGCCGTACTCGTGCAGGTAGCGGCGGGTCAGCATGCCGATCTCGTCGGCGGGCCGCAGCAGGCCGAAGGGCCGGGTCCACTGGGCAGGGGTGGGCAGTTGGACGGTGGTGTTCGTCCACGGGCGCGGGCCGCTGCCGCGCTTGCGGGACCGCCAGGCGACGCCCACGGTGGCCTGGCCGGTGGCGACGGCGGCGGCGAGGTGGGCGACGGTGGCGCAGGAACCGCCGCCGCCGAAGCCGGCCTTGGAGAAGAAGGTGAGGTCGCCGAGGCCGACGGCCTTCGCCAGCTCGACCTCGTCGGTCTCCTCCATCGTGTACGACGCGAGGCCGTCGACCTCGCGCGGCTCGATCCCGGCGTCGTCGAGCGCCGCAAGGATGGCGCGGCAGGCGAGGGCCTTCTCCGACTCGGGGAGGTGCTTGGCGAAGGGGGTCGCGCCTATGCCGACGATCGCGGTGGCGTCCTTCAATGCTGACATTCCGTCAGACTATCGCTAATCTGACGGACAGTCAGCTCATGGGGAGGTGCTCGGCGCATGCGTGGTGACCTGGAGTGGGGCAGCGTCCCACGGCTCGTACGGGAGGCCGCGCGACGCTGGGGTGAGCGCGAGGCGGTCGTGGACGGCCGGACCCGCGTCACGTACGCGGAGCTCGGTGCCCGGGTCGAGCGCGCCGCCGCGGCGGCCGTCGCCTCCGGGATCGCCCCGGGGGACCGGGTCGCCGTCTGGGCCCCCAACACGCTCGACTGGATCACCGCCGCCCTGGGGTCGGTCACCGCCGGCGGGGTGCTCGTACCGCTCAACACCCGCTTCAAGGGCGCGGAGGCGGCCTACGTGCTGCGCCGCACCCGCGCCCGGCTGCTCTTCGTCACGGGCACCTTCCTCGGCACCTCCTACGTCGCCTCGCTGCGGCGCGCGACGCAGAAGCACCCGCTGCCGGACCTGGAACAGGTCGTCGTCCTCTCCGACGCGGCGCCGGAAGGCCACGGCTACCGGCGCTGGAAGGACTTCCTGGCCGCGGGCGCCCCCGTCACCGGTGCGGCGGTATGGGCCCGTTCCGACGCGATCGACGGCTCCGCGCCCTCGGACATCACCTTCACTTCCGGGACGACCGGCCACCCCAAGGGCGCGGTGGTCACCCACGCCCAGACCCTGCGCGTCTACGACGTCTGGGCGGACCTGGCCGGGCTGGAGGAGGGCGACCGCTACCTGATCGTCAACCCGTTCTTCCACACGTTCGGCTACAAGGCCGGGATCATCGCGTGCCTGATGCGCGGCGCGACGATGGTCCCGCAGCCGGTGTTCGACGTGGGCACCGTCCTGGCCAACATCGCCGCCGAACGCGTCACCGTGCTGCCGGGGCCGCCCACCCTCCACCAGTCGGTCCTCGACCACCCCGAACGGGCCCAGCACGACCTGAGCTCGCTGCGGCTGGTCGTGACGGGCGCGTCCGTGATCCCGCTGCAACTGGTGGAACGGCTGCGCAGCGAGCTGAAGATCGCCACGGTGCTGACCGCCTACGGGCTGACGGAGGCGAGCGGCACCGTGACGATGTGCCGGCGCGGCGACCCCGCGGAGGTGGTGGCCGCGACCTCCGGACGGGCCATCCCCGACACGGAGGTGCGGGTGCTCTCCGAGGGGCCGGGCCGCCCCGGCGAGGTCCTGGTGCGCGGCTACCACGTCATGTCCGGCTACTGGGAGGACCCCGGGGCCACGGCCGAGGCCGTCGACGCGGACGGCTGGCTGCACACGGGGGACGTGGGCGTGATGGACGCCGACGGCAACCTGCGCATCACCGACCGCATCAAGGACATGTTCATCGTCGGCGGGTTCAACGCGTACCCCGCGGAGATCGAGCAGGCGCTCGCCCGCCACCCCGACGTGGTGGAGGCGGCGGTGGTGGGCGTCCCCGACCCGCGGCTCGGCGAGGTCGGACGCGCGTACGTCGTGCGGCGGGACGGGGCCGTGGTCACCGCGGACGACCTGATCGCCTGGTCCCGGCGGGAGATGGCCAACTACAAGGTGCCGCGCGAGGTCGAGTTCCTGGCGGAACTGCCGCGCAACGCGAGCGGGAAGGTGCTCAAGACGCAGTTGCGGGGACGGGGACGATGAGGAGCGTGCCCGGGTGTCAGGGGGTGTGGAAGCTGTCGGGCGAGACGATCGTCTGGTGCCGGTCGTCCACGCCGCCCGCGGCGGCGGCCGGGAGCGCGGCGGCGAGGAGCCCGGCCGCTACGGCGGCGAGGACGACGGCGGCCTTGCGTACGAACTTCATGACGCCCTCCGGAGGAGAAGCCGGGTGCCGGGTCGACTGCGCCGGGAACCTACCGTGTCGGACCCGCGGGTCCGCACGTGTCGTGCGCCGGTGGACTTCGGTGCGATCCGGGGCATGACAAAGACCGACTGCGGCGCCCCCTCCGCGCCGCAGTCGGTCCGTGGATCCTTCGTGCCGTTCCCCCCTCGGAGGCGCTCCCCCCTTGGTGCGCCCCCCAGGTCGTGCTGTCCCCCGCGCCCTGTCGTGCTGTCCCCCGTGCCCCCGTCGTGCTGTCCCCGTGCCCCCCTCGGGCCGGTCGTCCCCCGTGTCAGGCGCCGGTCAGGGCGAGTGCCAGTTGTCGGGCTTGACCGTGGTGTCGTCGCCCTTGACCTTGGGCTCCTCGGTCTCCTCGGTCTCGACGACTTCCGGTTCTTCCTCGACGGTGGAGCCGGACTCGGGTGCCGTCTCGCTCATGGTGCCTCCCCTGTGGGTGGAACTGGGCCGATACGAAGCCCGCCTGGCAACGACCCCCGTGCGCTACCAGGCGGGCAGCTCTTGCAGTGATGGAATCGTGGCAGGCGTCGATAATCAACCGATAAACGGAACTGTTGATGTCCTGTATCAGCGGTGTTGCGTGGTGCGGAACCGCTACACGGCGATCGCCGGGGCGGCCGGACCGTGCAGCAGGCTCCGTACCTCGTCGGCGTCGGGGGAGCCCAGCGTGACGAAGGCCGCCAGGGCGTCCCGCCAGCAGGCGCGGGCACGGTCCACCTGGCCCGCCCCCGCGAGGGCGCGACCGAGGACGGTGAGCACCTTCGCGCGGTAGAGCTCGCCCCCGAGGTCGCGCAGCGCGTTCAGCGACTGCTCGGCCAGCGCCGCCGATTGGCGGTGGGCGCCGGAGGACAGGTGCACCTCCGCCATGCGGAAGAGGGACATGGCCTCCCAGAAGCGCTGCCGGGCCGCCCTGAAAGCGGGGAGCGCCTCGGAGAGCGCCGCCAGGGCCTCCTCGCGGCGGCCGGCCGCCGTCAGCGCGATGGCGAGTGCGTACAGCCCGTTGCCGAGGCGGAATCCGGCCCGCAGGTCACGGTAGATCGACAGGGCCCGCTCCGCCGAGGCCACGGCGGCGGAGACGTCCCCGAGTTCGATCTGCGCGCGGGACAGGTTGCTCAGCGCGGCGGCGCCGCCGTGCCGGTTCCCGTCGGCCACGAAGGCCTCCAGTGCCTGGGAGTGGTGGTCCGCGCAGTCCTGGAAGCGCCGCCACGCGAGGGCCACCATCCCGCGCAGATTGGGGGCGTAACTACTGGTCAGAGCGTCGCCCACGCCCCGCCCCAGCACGAGGCTGCGTTCGGCCTCCCGGTCGGCCTCCTCCAACTGTCCGGCCAGGATGTACTGCTGGCCCAGCAGCACGCGGGCCCGGCCCTCCACGAGCGGTTCACCGCAAGCGTCGGCCGTCGCGACGAGGGCGCGCGTCGCCTGCTCGTATTGGCGCGCGTAGATCCCGGACTCCATCAGGTCCTGGCTCACGAGCAGGAGGTCGACGGCCCGCCGCATCGGGCCCTCGCAACCCCCGGCGGCAGCCTGCCGGACGGCGGCGACGAGACTGGGCGCCTCGGTGAACAGCCAGTCCAGGCCCTCCTCGCGGGAGCCGAACGGCAGTCCCCCGCGGCCCACGGGGGCGAGGTGCGCGAGCAGGCGGTCGCCGGGGTTCTCCAGCTCGTAGGCGCACATTGCCGACGCGAGGTAGAAGTCCAGCAGCCGGGACACGGCGGCGCAGCGGGCGTCCTCCCCCTCGTGGCGCTCGGCGCAGTCGCGGGCGTACAGGCGGACCAGGTCGTGGTAGCGGTAGCGGGCGGGTGCGGCGGACTCGATCAGGCTGATGTCGACCAGCGTCTCCAGCAGTTCCTCGGCGTCGTAGACGTCCAGGTCGAGGACGGCCGCCGCCGCCTCCAGGGAGATGTCCGGGCCGTCGGCGAGGGCCAGCAGGCGGAAGGCGCGGGCCTGCTGCGCGGTGAGCTGGCCGTAGCCGAGTTCGAAGGTGGCCTTGACGGCGAGGTCGCCGGCCTTGAGCTCGTCCAGGCGGCGGCGTTCGTCGCTGAGCTTGCGGGCGAGGAAGGCGACCGTCCAGGTGCGGCGGGTGGCCAGGCGGGAGGCGGCGATGCGGATGGCGAGCGGCAGGAAGCCGCAGGCGGCGACGACGTCGAGGGCGGCCTGGCGTTCGGCGGCGACGCGCTCCTCCCCGACGATGCGGGTGAAGAGCAGCAGGGCCTCTTCCGGGCTCATGACGTCGAGGTCGACCAGGTGGGCCCCGGCCAGGTCGACCATGCGGACCCGGCTGGTGATCAGCGCGGCGCAGCCGGGAGTGCCCGGCAGGAGGTGGCGGACCTGGGCGGCGTCATGGGCGTTGTCCAGCAGGGCCAGGATCCGGCGGCCCGCGAGGGTGGATCGGTAGAGCGCGGCGCGGTCGGCGAGGGACTCGGGTATCGCGGAGTCGGTGACGCCGAGGGAGCGCAGGAAGGAGGCGAGCACCGTCTCCGGTTCGGCGGGCCGGGCGTCGGTGCCCTGGAGGTCCACGTAGAGCTGGCCGTCGGGGAAGGTGCCCGCGACGGCGTGGGCGACGTGGACGGCGAGGGTCGTCTTGCCGACGCCGCCGATGCCGGCGACGGCGGAGACCGACATGACCCCGCCGTCCACCGAGGCCGCACCCAGGCGTTCGGCGAGCTCGCGGACGAAGGCGTCCCGGCCGGTGAAGTCGGCCACGGTGGCCGGCAGCTGGGCCGGTCGCACCGGCTCGGCGACCGCCTCGGCCTGCGGGACGGGCGGCGGCAGCAGCGACGGGTCGGCCTCCAGCACGCGCTGGTGCAGCTCGGTGAGCTCGGCGCCCGGGTCGACGCCCAGCTCGTCGTCGAGGAGGCGGCGGGTGTCGGCGTAGACGCCCAGCGCCTCGGCCTGCCGCCCGCTGCGGTACAGCGCGAGCATCAGCAGGGCACGCGGTCGTTCGCGCAGCGGGTGCTCCGCCGACAGGACGGTGAGTTCGGAGACGGCCTCGGCGTGGCAGCCGGCCTGCAGGTCCAGGTCGAGGCAGCTCTCTGTGAGCTGCAGCCGCCATTCCAGCAGGCGGGTGCGCTGGGTCTCGGCGTACGGGCCGGGGAGCCCGGCCAGGGGCTCGCCGTCGAAGAGGGCCAGCGCGCCGCGCAGTTCCTCGCGGGCGGTGGCCAGGTCGCCCGCCGCGCGGGCCTTCTCGGCCGCGGCCTGGTGCCGTTCGGCGAGGACGAGGTCGAAGCCGTCGCCCGGGTGCAGCACGTAGCCGCCGTCGACGGTGGCCAGGGCGTCGGCGCCGAGGGCCTTGCGGAGGCGGAAGGCGTAACTGCGCAGCGCCGCCAGCGCGGTGGGCGGTGGGTCCTCGCCCCAGACGGCGTCCAGCAGTTCCTGCGCGGTGGCCGTGCGGCCGCCACGCAGCAGCAGCGCGCCGAGCAGCGCCTTCTGCTGTGGCGACCCGGCGGAGATCGGCTCCGTGCCGCGCCAGGCCCGCACCGGGCCGAGGACCGCGAAGCGCAGCGCTCCGCCGTGGTCCTTACCGCTTGCCATGCCTGCCCCCAGGTGCCGCCGTACCTTCGCGACGAGCGCGTATATCGATCGTTCATCACGAGCCGGAACAGTCTTCACGGACGGCGGGACCATCCCGATCGGTTCCGCCGCTTGTGCCAGTTTGCCGCCTCAACCTGTACGCGGTCACCTATGGGTGGCTTTCGGGAGGGGCGTTCCAGGGAGTAGCGGGGAATGTTCGGTCCAGTTTCATGTGAAGTGCGGGCATATGCCGTCGGTCTGGCGGATGTTCCGTCCGGGGAGGTGGGGAGCCGCCCATGTGCTCGCGTTGTGTGCCGCAGGCCGTGAGCGGACCGCGGAGCCGCAGCGGCGGTGCGCCGGCGCCCTCGGTGTACCGGCTGCCCGGTCCCGCCTTGCGCCGCCGGGCCGTCCGGCATCCGGAGGGTCGACCGTACGCGCCGTACGACTGCGACTTCGCCGCGCTGGACCGCCGTGCCCGCGCGGTCGCGGCGCGGCTGGGACGGCTGGTGCCGCCGGGCAGCCGGGTGCTGCTCGCCTATCCGCAGGGCGCGGACCTCGCCGGGGCGTTCTACGGCTGCCTGTACGCCGGGATGGCGGCGGTGCCGCTGGTCGGCGGCGGCCCCGACGGGGCGGGGACGGTCGCGGAGGCCGTCGACCGCTGCCGCCCCGCGATGGTGCTCACCGGTGCCGACGCGTGGACCGCGCTCTCGGTGGACCGCTCGCGCACCCAGGTCGTGGAGGCCGACGGGCGCCGGGTGGGCGGCGAACCGGTCGACCGCCTGGCGCAGGAGTGGCGGCCGGTCGGCGTCCTGCGCACGGCGCCCGGCTACGAGCGGTACGTCGCCGACGGGCTGGGCGGGGGCCGCATGGAGCCCGCGCTGCGGCACGGCGACCTCGCGGACGCGGTGGGTGAGCTGGCGGTCGCGGCGGGCCGGGGGACCCCGGAGGACAGCCTGGGGTGGATCGCCTCCGTGCACGGGTTGGAGGACGCGGTGTGGCGCATGCTTCTGCTTGCGCCGGGCGCTGGGGTGGCGTGACCGCGGGTCCCGTTGCGGGCGGGTGTTTGTGCGCGGGTGCGTTGCGCCTGCGGGCGGCTGCGCCGGGCTGCCCTGTGGGCGTGCGCGGGTGCGTTGCGCCTGCGGCGGGCTGTCCCCCGCCCTCCCGCCCGATTGCCCGGCGCGGTCAGTGACCGCCTCGCGCGGTCGTTGTGGGGTCGGTGCCGCGCCGGGGTGCGCCCATGGGGGTCCCCGCGGCCGGGGGCTGGGGGGAGGGAGGGCGGCGGGGAAACCCCAAAACGCAACCACAACGGCGCCGCACGCAAAGACGGGACGCCCACAGAGTTGCTGACGACCCGTCAGATTCGCGCTACCGTGGGCCCATGGAGACCTTCCCGAGGATCATTTCGGTGGACGACCACACGGTCGAGCCCCCCGGCGTCTGGCGGGACCGGCTCCCGTCGGCGTACCGGGACAGCGCGCCGCGCATCGTGCGCGCGCCCCTGAAGTCGATGACCTTCGTCGGGGGCAGGTTCACCCCGCGCATGGGTGAGCCGGGTGACGAGGGTCCCGTCGCCGACTGGTGGGTCTACGAGGACCTGCGGCGCCCCCTGACCCGGCTGGACACCGCCGTCGGGTACAGCAGGGACGAGGTGCGGCTGGAGGCGATCACCTACGAGCAGATGCGCCCCGGCTCCTACAGCGTCCCCGAGCGGCTGGCGGACATGGACGTCAACCACGTGCAGTCCGCCCTGTGCTTCCCCACCTTCCCGCGGTTCTGCGGCCAGACGTTCACCGAGGCCAAGGACCGAGAACTGGGGTTGCTGTGCGTGCGCGCCTACAACGACTGGATGGTCGAGGAGTGGTGCGGCCCGCAGGCCGGGGGCCGGCTGATCCCGCTCACCCTCATCCCGTTGTGGGACGCGGAGCTGGCCGCCGCGGAGGTGCGCCGCAACGCCGAGCGCGGGGTGCGGGCGGTCTGCTTCTCCGAGATCCCGCCGCACCTGGGGCTGCCGTCCGTGCACACCGACGCGTGGGACCCCTTCCTGCGCGCCTGCGACGAGACCGGCACCGTCATCGCGATGCACATCGGCTCCTCCTCGCGCATGCCGTCCACCTCCGTCGACGCGCCGCCCGCGGTCGGCTCCACGATCACCTTCGCCAACTGCTGCTTCTCCATGGTCGACTGGCTGATGTCGGCGATCTTCGACCGCTTCCCCTCCTTGCGGATCATGTACGCGGAAGGCCAGATCGGCTGGATCCCGTACATCCTGGAGCGCGCCGACGTCGTCTGGGAGGAGAACCGGGGCTGGGGCGGCGTGGCCGACAAGGTGCTGCGGCCGCCCTCGGAGCTGTTCCGGGAGCACATATACGGGTGCTTCTTCGACGACGCGGTGGGCCTGCGCAACATCGACGCGATCGGTGTCGGCAACGTCCTGTACGAGACCGACTACCCGCACTCCGACTCGACCTGGCCCAAGTCCCGCGAGGTCGGCGAGGCCCAGATGGGGCACCTCGCCCCGGACGTCGTCGAGCGGATCGTGCGCGGCAACGCGATCGAGCTGCTGGGGCTGACCCCGGAGGGTTTGTGGTCCGGGCAGGGCGGGGACGCCGGCTGAGGAGGTCCCGCCTGCTGTTGGCGGCCGCGTCGCGCACGGTGCGCGGCCGCCTGGTGGGCTTCTCCCGGCATCCGGGCGGACGCCGACGGCCCGCGGCTGTCGGTGTTCGGCATCGGCGCGCCCTTCGACGGGTTCGCCGCGCGCTGACCGGCGCCGGCGCCGGCCCGGCCGGACCCCTTGTCTGACGGACCGTCAGGTCCGACCATGGCGGCATGACCAAGACCGCGTACGGCATGCAGCTGCCGGTGCAATCGCTCAGCACCCTCTACGCGGAGCCGTGGGAGGCCGCGGCGCCGCCGGGCGACCTGGTGGACGTCGCGCGGGCGGCGGACCGGCTCGGCTTCGCGTACATCGGGTGCTGCGACCACGTGGCGATCCCGCCCCGGCTCGCCCCCGCGATGAGCCCCACCTGGTACGACCCGGTCGCCACGCTGGCCTTCCTGGCCGCCGTGACGACGCGGGTGCGGCTGCTGAGCCACGTCGCGGTGATCGGACTGCGGCATCCGCTGCTGACCGCCAAGCAGTACGCGACGCTGGACCACCTCTGCGGCGGCCGGCTGATCCTCGGGGTCGGGGCCGGGCACGTCCGGGAGGAGTTCGAGGCCCTCGGGGTGGACTTCGAGCGGCGCGGGCCGCTGCTGGACGAGGCGATCGACGCGGTGCGGGCGCACTTCGCGGCGGGGGAGCAGAAGCCGGAGCCGGTGCAGCGCCCGGTCCCGGTGTGGGTCGGGGGGTCGTCGCCCGCGGCGGTGCGGCGCGCGGCGCTCAAGGGCGACGGCTGGCTGCCCCAGGGGGACTCCCGGAAGGCCATGCCCGGGCAGATCGCCCGGCTGCGGGAACTGCGCGGCGGGACGCCGATCACCATCGGGGTGATCGCGGAGCCGCTGTACGTCGGCGAGCCGGGGTGGCCGGTGGGGCGGCGCACGCTGACCGGGAAGTCGCAGGCGGTGGCCGAGTCGCTGCGGGAGTACGGCGCGATGGGGGTGGACCAGATCCAGGTGAGGTTCCGCGCCCGGGGAGCGGCGGAACTGCTCGACCAGATGGAGGCGTTCGCCGACGGCGTGGCGCCGCACCTCGACGCGTAGGGAGTGACGGACATGGGCAAGCTGGACGGCCGGGTCGTGCTGATCACCGGCGCGGCGCGCGGGCAGGGCGAGCAGGAGGCGCTGCTCTTCGCGGCGGAGGGGGCGCGGGTCGTCCTCGGGGACGTGCTGGACGAGCGGGGTGCCGCCGTGGCGGAGGGGATCGGCGGCGACCGGGCGCGCTACGTCCACCTGGACGTGACGAGCGAGGCGGACTGGGCCGCCGCCCTGGACGTCGCCACCGAGGCCTTCGGGCGGCTGGACGGGCTGGTCAACAACGCCGGCATCCTGCGCTTCAACGAACTCGTCGACACCCCGCTCGCGGAGTTCCAGGAGGTCGTCCTGGTCAACCAGGTCGGTGCCTTCCTGGGGATGCGCACCGTGGCCCCGCTGCTCGCGGCGGCCGGCGGCGGCACCATCGTGAACACCGCCTCCTACGTGGCGCTGGCCGGCATGGCCGGGGTGACCTCGTACGCCGCGACCAAGGCGGCCGTCGTCGGCATGACGCGGGTGGCCGCCTTGGAGCTGGCGCCCAAGGGCATCCGGGTCAACGCGATGTGCCCGGGTGCGATCGACACCCCCATGTCCAACCCCGGGGAGAGCGTGCCGGCGGAGGCCCTGGACCAGCTGTACGGCAAGCTCGTGCCGCTCGCCCGGATCGGGCGCCCGGAGGAGGTCGCGCGGCTCGCGCTCTTCCTGACCAGTGACGACTCCTCGTACGTCACCGGGCAGCCGTTCGTCATCGACGGCGGCTGGCTGGCCGGGGTCTCGCTCTTCTGACGGCGATCGGGTATTGACCTCCCCCGTCGCCGGTGGAAGAGTCGGAGCGGGAATCTGACGATCCGTCAGAAAAGCTAGGGACGGTGAACCCCTTGGAATTCGGGATCTTCGTACAGGGATATGTGCCCAAGTTCCGCTCGGAGGTCGACCCGCAGGCCGAGCACCACGCGCTGATGGAGGAGACCGAGTACGTCGTGCAGGCGGACCGGTCGGGCTTCAAGTACGCCTGGTTCAGCGAGCACCACTTCCTCGAGGAGTACTCGCACCTGTCCGCCAACGACGTCTACATCGGCTACCTCACCCACGCCACCGAGCGGATCCACCTCGGGTCGGGCATCTTCAACCCGCTCCCGCAGGTCAACCACCCGGTGAAGGTCGCGGAGAAGGTCGCCATGCTCGACCACCTCTCCGACGGGCGTTTCGAGTTCGGCACCGGCCGCGGCGCCGGCAGCCACGAGATCCTCGGCTTCCTCCCCGGCGTCACGGACATGAACGCCACCAAGGAGATCTGGGAGGAGACCGTCGGCGAGTTCCCCAAGATGTGGCTCAACGAGGAGTACCCGGGCTTCCAGGGCAAGCACTGGTCCCTGCCGCCCCGCAAGGTGTTCCCCAAGCCGTACGGGACGTCGCACCCGGCCATGTGGTACGCCGCGGGCTCGCCGCCCTCCTACGCCATGGCCGCCCGCAAGGGCCTGGGCGTGCTGGGCTTCAGCGTCCAGAAGGTCTCCGACATGGAGTGGGTGCTGGAGCAGTACAAGACCGCGGTGCGCGACGCCGAGCCCATCGGGGACTTCGTCAACGACAACGTCATGGTGACGACCACCGCGATCGTCGCCGAGACCCGCAAGGAAGCGATCCGTGTCGCCGCGAGCAGCAACCTCAACTACCTGCAGTCGCTGGTCTTCCGCTACCACGACACCTTCCCGCGCCCGGAGTACATCCCGCAGTGGCCCGAGCTGCTGCCGACGTACACCGAGGAGCTCATCGAGATGCTCCTCGACGAGGAGCTGATGATCTGCGGCGACCCGGACGACGCGCTCAAGCAGTGCAAGCGCTGGGAGTCCGCGGGGGCCGACCAGCTGTCGTTCGGGCTGCCGGTGGGCGTCCCCTTCGAGGACACGATGCGCACGATCAAGCTGGTGGGGGAGCACGTCATCCCCAAGATCGACACGGACCCGGTGCACCGGACGACCCGCTTCCGCCGGGCGGCGTGACGCCGCGGGCCACCGACAGGGCGGCGCCTTCCCGGACCGCCGCCCGGCCCCCGTCCGGACCGGCACCGCGGCGGCGGCCCGCCGCGCCCGGGGACGGCCGGGGGCCACACCCGCGCGGCGGGCGGCCCGCCCGCGGCCCCAGCAGGAGGAGGGACCACGCATGCTCGACCACCTGATCCGCGGCGCGACGCTCGTCGACGGCACCGGTGCCCCGGCCCGTACGGCCGACGTCGGCCTGCGGGACGGCCGCGTCGTCACGGTCACGCCGCCCGGCCGGACCGAGGAGCCCGCACGGACCACCGAGGACGCGACCGGGCTGGTCCTCGCCCCGGGCTTCGTCGACCCGCACACCCACTACGACGCCCAGCTGTTCTGGGACCCCTTCGCGACCCCCTCCATGAACCACGGGGTCACCACCGTCGCCGGCGGCAACTGCGGTTTCACCCTGGCGCCGCTCAAGCCGCAGGACGCCGACTACACCCGCCGGATGATGTCCAAGGTCGAGGGGATGTCGCTGAAGGCCCTGGAGTCCGGGGTCGACTGGAACTGGCACGGCTTCGGCGACTACCTGGACGCCCTGGAGGGCCGGATCGCCGTCAACGCCGGTTTCATGGTGGGCCACTGCGCGCTGCGCCGCTACGTCATGGGGCCCGACGCCGTCGGCGGGCAGCCCTCACCGGACCAGCTCGACCGCATGCTGCGGCTCTTCCACGAGTCCATGGAGGCCGGCGGCTGGGGCCTGTCGACGACCCAGTCCGCCACCCACTCCGACGGCGACGGCCGCCCGGTGGCCTCGCGGCACGCCCGGCCCGCGGAACTGCTCGCGCTCTCCCGGGCCGTCGGGGAGCACGAGGGCACGCAGATCGAGGCGATCGTCGCCGGTTGCCTGGACACCTTCTCCGACGACGAGATCGACCTCTTCGTCGACATGACCGTGGCCGCGGGCCGCCCGCTCAACTGGAACGTGCTGACCGTCGACGCGGCCGTCCCGGACCGTGTGCCCCGCCAGCTGCAGGCCTCCGAGCGGGCCCGCAAGGCCGGGGGCCGCGTCGTCGCGCTGACGATGCCCATCCTGACCCCGATGAACATGTCGCTCGGCACCTTCTGCGCCCTCAACCTCATCCCCGGCTGGGGCGAGATCCTCTCCCTGCCCGTCCCCGAGCGCATCGCCCGGCTCCGCGACCCCGAGGTCCGCGCGGGGATGCTCCGCCGCGCCGGCAGCCCCGAGGCGGGTGTCTTCCGCCGGCTCGCCGACTTCGGGCGGTACGTCATCGGGGACACGTACTCCGAGGAGAACCGGCGGGCCGGCGTCAGCGGCCGGGTCGTGCGGGACATCGCCGCCGAACGGGGCCAGGACCCCTTCCGCACCCTCGTCGAGATCTGCGCGGCCGACGGGTTGCGGACGGTGCTGTGGCCCATGCCCACCGACAACGACCCGGACAGCTGGGAGCTGCGCCGGAACACCTGGGAGCACGAGGACGTGCTGCTCGGGGGCTCCGACGCGGGTGCCCACCTGGACCGCATGTGCGGGGCGCCGTACACCACCCGGTTCCTCGGCGACTGCCTGCGCGGCCGCCGGCTGGTCCCGCTGGAGAAGGCGGTGCGGATGCTCACCGACGACCCGGCACGGCTGTTCGGGCTCCGCGGGCGCGGCCGGGTCGCGGAGGGGTACCACGCCGACCTGGTGCTGTTCGACCCCGAGCGGATCGACGCGGGCACCGCCACCCTCGTGCACGACCTGCCGGGCGACAGCCCGCGCCTGGACTCCAGGGCCCGGGGCGTGGTCAGCGTGCGGGTGGGCGGCGTGGAGACGATCCGCGACGACAGGATCACCGGGGCCGTCCCCGGCCGGGTCCTGCGTTCCGGACGGGACACCCGCACGGTCCCCACGGGCGTGTGACCCCGGGCCGCCCCCGTGGCGGGACGCCGTGCCGCGGGTGTCCGCGCCGCGCGGCACGGGCATAACACTGGCCCACAGCACGGGAGGTGCGACGACGCCATGCGGATCGCCACGACGATCTTCCTGACCGACCACTCCGTCCCCGCCGTCCGGCTCGCCCGGGAACTGGAGGAGCGCGGCTTCGATGGCCTGTACCTCCCGGAGCACACGCACATCCCGGTCAGCCGCCGCACCCCCGCGCCGATGGGCGGCCCGCTGCCGCCGGAGTACGGCCGCACGCTCGACCCCTTCGTGGGCCTGTCCGCCGCCGCGGCCGTCACCCACCGGCTGCGGCTGGGCACCGGGATCACGCTGGTCGCGCAGCACGATCCGATCGTGCTGGCCAAACAGGTCGCGAGCCTGGACTTCCTCTCCGGCGGCCGGTTCACCCTCGGCGTCGGCTTCGGCTGGAACGTGGAGGAGGCCGCCGACCACGGGGTCGACTGGCCGCGCCGCCGGGAACTGGTGCGGGAGCGGATGGCCCTCATGCACGCCCTGTGGGCGCCGGAACCGACCGCGTACGAGGGCGGGTCCTGCAGGGTCGCGGCCAGCCACGCCTGGCCCAAGCCCGCGTCGGGCGGGCGGCCCCGCATCCTGTGCGGCGGCGCCGGGGGCCCCGCGCTGTTCGCGCACATCGCCGAGTACGCCGACGGCTGGATGCCGATCGGCGGGGGCGGGCTGGCGGAGAGCGTGCCGCGGCTGCGCCGCGTGTGGGAGGACGCCGGCCGGGACGCCAAGGCGCTCCAGGTCGTGCCGTACGCCGTGCGCCCCAGTCCGGGCAAGCTGGCGTACTACCGGGACCAGGGCCTGGAGGAGGTCGTGCTGCAACTGCCGTCCGCGGGAACGGCGGACGTGCTGCGCACGCTCGACGACTACGCGCAGTACACCTGACGTCGGCCGGCGCTCAGGTGCCGGGGTAGCGCTCCAGCCACCCCGCGGACGCGCCGCCGGGACCGTGCAGTGCGGGGCCCTGCGTCATCTCCATGGCGAAGTCGTCGGCGAGCTGGAGGACGGTGCCCCGGCCCTCCAGTTCCGCGGTCCAGGCCGGGGGCAGGGCGGTCTCGCCGTGCTGCACGCCCAGCAGGTTGCCGCAGATCGAACCGGTGGAGTCGCTGTCCCCGGAGTGGTTGACCGCCAGCAGCAGTCCGTGCCGGACGTCCTCGGCGACCAGGGCGCAGTAGACGCCGACGGCGAGTGCCTCCTCGGCGGTCCGGCCCGCGCCCAGGGACTCCACCCGCTCCGCGCCGGGCAGTCCCTGGCGTACGGCGCCGAGGGCGGCCTGCAGTGCCGCGGAGGTCTCCTCGTGCCCGGGGCGTGCCGCGATCAGGGCCAGCGTGTGCTGCACGGCGCCGTCCAGGGCCTCGCCGCGGGCCAGTCCGTGGACGATGACGGCGAACGCCCCGGCGGCCAGGACGCCGGTGGGATGACCGTGCGTCTGCGCGGCGCACTCGACGGCGAGCTGGAACACCAGTTGCGGCTCCCAGCCGACCAGCAGCCCGAAGGGCGCGGACCGTACGACCGCGCCGCAGCCCTTGGCGTCCGGGTTCTTGGGGTCGTCGAGGGTGCCCATCCGCTCGTCGCCGAGCCCGGTCAGGCAGGCCTTCCCGGGGCCGCGGCGCGCGTACAGCCACTCCTCGCGGGCCAGCCAGCCGGCGTCCTTGCGGCGCTCGTCGGGCCCCCAGTCGTTCTGGGTGGCCGCCCAGCGCAGGTGGGCCCGGTGCACGTCGGTGGGCGGGTGCCAGGCCCCGGCGTCGCGGCGCACCTGGGCGCGTATCAGGCCCTCGGCGGTGAACAGCGTCATCTGGGTGCCGTCGGTGACGGCCCCCCGCCGCCCGTACGCCGGGACGTAGTCGGTGACCCCGTCCTTCCCGTGCGCCTGCCGCAGGGCGGCCAGGGAGTCGGACTCGACGCCGGCGCCGAGGGCGTCGCCGATCGCACCACCGAGCAGACAACCGCGCACCCGGCTGCGGAAGTCCTGCTGCTCGGCACGCCCCCATATGGCCCCGACCATGTCCGACGCCTCTCTGCTCGACCCGACCAAGCACTGTAATCGACCCAGATCGGTCGGCTTCCGGTCGCGAACGGAATGTGGTCGGTCACGCATCGGCGAAGGCCCCCGCTGCCGTGGCAACGGGGGCCTTCGAGGGGCCGGGGCCCGGGGGTCACCAGTTGCGGCCCTGCCACGCGGGCCGGGGGGCCTGGATGCCGCGGGTCCGTGCCCAGCGGGCCGCGCCCGCGAGCAGGGAGGTGACGATCAGCCCGATGAAGAGGTTCACCACGCAGGTGGCGAGCATCTCGTTGGAGCGGTGCAGGGCCAGCGGGATCACCACGGCGAAGAGGGTCAGCCCGGCCATGATCCAGCCGAAGAACAGCGTGGCGCGGGGCGTCGTGGTGAGGAGGACGCGCAGCAGGAGCGTCGCGGCGAGCGCGACGAGCGCTGCCCCGAGGACGTAGGCGGTGGCGGCGGCGTCGCGCCACAGCCCGTAGCCCTGGGGGGCGAAGAGCGGCAGCAGCAGGAATCTCTGCGCGACCAGGATGCCCGCCTTGGCCAGCAGGCCGGCGAGCACCGCGGTCAGGGCTCCGACGCCCCACAACCGCCAGGCGTGGACGCGGCGGCGGTCGTGGTCGGCGTAGCTGCTTGGCACGTGGGGTTCCTTTCCGGTCAGCCGACGCAGAGGACCAGGAGGCACAGCTGCATCGGTGACTTCGTTGCCGGCGGCGTGGGGGCCGCCGTCGTCGTGGGGGGTGTGGCCGGGACGTCCGCGGGGGAATGGGGGGCGGACGAGGGCGCGGTGGTGTGGGGGGCGGTGTCCGCGGGCGCGGGGACGGCCGCGACCGTGCCGGCCCGGGGACCGGTGTCGCCCTGCGGGGCGGTGTGCGCCGGCGCGGTGGTGCGCGTCGCGGTCGGCGCGGAGCGGGGTGCGTCGCCGCGCGGCGCGGTGGTGGCGGGGTGTGCGCGCTGACCGGGCCGGTGCGTGGCGTCGCCGCCGGGCTGCGCGGGGATCGAGGAGAGCGGCAGGGTGCGGGCGGTGGCCGGGGTCAGGGTCTCCGCGGCCGCCGCCGTGTCGGCCCGGCCCTTGGAGCCGCCGTGCGGCAGCGCCGCGACGGTGAGGCCGCCGCCGACGAGTGCCACGGCCGTGGCCGCCGCGGCGCGCCGCCGGTTCTTCTTCCAGCGTTCCAGCTGCCGCCGCCGGGCCGCACGACCCTGCAGCGACGGGTCGGCGTCGTCCTGTTCGGTTCCGTCGGGGTCGTCCGGGGAGTCCGCGTCGCGGAGCCGCTCCCGTTCGGCGGCCGGGTCCGGGCCCTGCCACATGGGCGGTGCTATGTCGGGTGCGTACGCGCCGCACCCCGGACACACGAGAGCCCCGTTGAGATGCCGACGGCAAGAGGAGCAGTAGTCCATCTCCGAGTCTTTCTCTGCTGACAACGCCGCCGGGGGACGTCGGCGGCAGGTCCGCGCGCACGTTCACCGTGCAGGGCGGGACGGCCAGCAACGCTAACGACACCTCCCGAAGGAGGTGCGCAGCCTGTGTGACGCTTTTGGAGAGTTGCTCGGACTCTTTTGCAGAGGTTGCCGAGGGGCGCGGCCGGGGCCGCGCCCCGGCTCAGTCCTCGAGGACGGGCAGCAGTTCGGGCAGGTGGCCGTCGGAGGCCAGGCCTGCGGCGATCCGTTCTGCGGGTACTTCGCCGTAGGTGGTGGTGCGCTGGCGGGCGGGGCGGCCGGCGGCGTCGGCGATGGCGACCAGGTCGCGGATGGAGCGGTAGGAGCCGTAACCGGAGCCCGCCATGCGGGAGATGGTCTCCTCCATCAGGGTGCCGCCGAGGTCGTTGGCGCCGGAGCGCAGCATCTCGGCGGCGCCGTCGGTGCCGAGCTTGACCCAGCTGGTCTGGATGTTGCGGATGTGGGGGTGGAGCAGGAGGCGGGCCATGGCGGTGACCGCGCGGTTGTCGCGCAGGGTGGGGCCGGGGCGGGCGATGCCGGCCAGGTAGACGGGTGCGTTGGTGTGGATGAACGGCAGGGTGACGAATTCGGTGAAGCCGCCGGTCTCCTGCTGGATCCGGGCGAGCAGGCGCAGGTGGGCGAGCCAGTGGTGGGGCTGGTCGACGTGGCCGTACATCATGGTGGAGGAGGAGGGCAGGCCCAGTTCGTGTGCCGTGGTGATGACCTCGACCCAGGTGGCGGCGGGTAGTTTGCCCTTGGTCAGGACCCAGCGGACCTCGTCGTCGAGGATCTCGGCGGCGGTGCCGGGGACGGAGTCCAGGCCGGCTTCCTTGGCGGCGCTCAGCCATTCGCGGAGGGACATGCCGGTGCGGGTGGCGCCGTTGACGACCTCCATGGGGGAGAAGGCGTGCACGTGCATGCCGGGTACGCGTTCCTTGACCGCGCGGGCGATGTCGAAGTAGGCGGTGCCGGGCAGGTCGGGGTGGATGCCGCCCTGCATGCAGACTTCGGTGGCGCCGAGCTGCCAGGCCTGTTCCGCCCGGTCGGCGACCTGGGACAGGGACAGGGTGTAGGCGTCGGCGTCGGTGCGGCGCTGGGCGAAGGCGCAGAACCGGCAACCGGTGTAGCAGACGTTGGTGAAGTTGATGTTCCGCGTGACGACGTAGGTGACCTCGTCGCCCACCGCGTCGCGGCGGACGTCGTCGGCGATCCGGCACAGCGCGTCCAGCGCCGCCCCGTCGGCGTGCAGCAGCGCGAGCGCCTCGGCGTCGGTCAGCTTCGTGGGGTCGTCGGCGGCCACGGACAGCGCGGTGCGCACGTCGGCCTCGATGCGGTCCGGGACCAGGCCGGGGGCGGCCTGCTCGCGCAGCGCCTCCCAGTCCCCGTAGACCTCGTCGAAGTCCTCCCGGCGGTCGCCGGTGCGTCCCTCGGTGTCGATGGTGCGGTGCAGGTCGGTGCGGCCGGCGGCGGTGAAGACCTCCTCCGGCTCCTGCCACGGACGGCCGGTGACCTCGGCGTCCTCGCGCGCCAGACCTGTGGCCGGGTCGGCCAGCGCCCGCACGTGCGGCAGCAGCCGCGGGTCCAGCCACGGCTCGCCGCGCCGGACGAACTCCGGGTACACGCAGAGCCGTTCGCGCAAGCTGAAGCCCACCTCCGCCGAGCGTGCCGCCAGCTCCTCGATCTGCGGCCAGGGCCGCTCGGGGTTGACGTGGTCCGGGGTCAGCGGCGACACCCCGCCCCAGTCGTCGATGCCGGCCCCGATCAGCCGGGCGTACTCCGCGTCCACCAGGTTCGGCGGTGCCTGGAGGCAGGCCGACGGCCCCATGATGTGCCGGGCGACCGCCACCGTGGCCACCAGGTCGTCCAGTTCCGCGTCCGGCATGCCGCGCATCGCGGTGTCCGGCTTGGCGCGGAAGTTCTGGATGATCAGTTCCTGGATGCCGTGGTACGACCGCGCGACGCGGCGCAGCGCGAACAGCGACTCGGCACGCTCCTCGTAGGTCTCACCGATGCCGATGAGCAGCCCGCTGGTGAACGGCACGGAGCTGCGCCCCGCGTCCTCCAGCACCCGCAGCCGTACGGCCGGTTCCTTGTCGGGGGAGCCGTAGTGCGGGCCGCCGGGCTCGCTCCACAGCCGGGTCGCCGTCGTCTCCAGCATCATGCCCATCGAGGGGGCGACCGGCTTCAGCCGCTGGAAGTCCGTCCAGCTCATGACCCCGGGGTTGAGGTGCGGCAGCAGCCCCGTCTCCTCCAGGATCCTGATGGACATCGCCCGCACGTACGCGATGGTGTCGTCGTAGCCGTGCGCGTCCAGCCACTCCCGCGCCTCCGGCCACCGCTCCTCCGGCTTGTCCCCGAGGGTGATCAGCGCTTCCTTGCAGCCCAGTTCGGCACCGCGCCGGGCGATCTCCAGCACCTCGTCCGGGGACATGAACATCCCGTGCCCGGCTCGCCGCAGCTTGCCGGGGACGGTCACGAAGGTGCAGTAGTGGCATTTGTCCCGGCATAGGCGGGTGAGCGGGATGAAGACGCTCTTGGAGTAGGTGATGATCCCGGGCCGTCCCGCCGCCTCCAGGCCCGCGTCCCGCACCCGGGCCGCGCTCTCCGTCAGGGTGGCGAGGTCCTCCCCCCGCGCCTGGAGCAGCACCGCGGCCTCCGCGGTGTCGAGCGCCACGCCGTCACGGGCGCGCCTCAGGGCACGGCGCATGCTGTTGGTGGTGGGCGGAGTGTGGGTCATCCTCCGAGGATAGGCGCGGCGTACGTCAGTCGGCGGTGTCGGGAGGATCACCGGGCCGCCGGGCCCCGACGGGGAATATCCGGGCTGGCCTTGACGTCCGCGTCAAGGTCTACCGTCGGGGGCATGCGGATCGGAGAACTCGCCGAACGGGCCGGGACCACCACCCGCGCCCTGCGCCACTACGAGTCGCTCGGCTTGCTGCGGGCCCGGCGCACGGGCAACGGCTACCGGGCCTACGACGAGCAGGACCTGCGACTGCTCCGGCAGATCCAGGCGCTGCGCGCCTTCGGCTTCGAACTGGAGGACACCCGGCCGTTCGTGGACTGCCTGCGGGCCGGCCACCCGGAGGGTGACTCCTGTGCCGCCTCGATCGACGTGTACCGGCGCAAGCTGGCCGAGCTCGACGAGTGCATCGACCGTCTGGGGGAGCTCCGCGAGCGGCTCGGCTCGCAGCTTGTCCGCGCGGAGCTGGCCTCGGCCGGGGGCACCTCCGAACCGCGCTGTGAGTTCAGCTGCGAGGCAGACGAGGGGAGTACGCGATGACGACGCACATCGAGGGCCTGACCGAGGTGACCGACGCGACGTTCGCCGAGGAGGTGCTGGGGGCCGAGGGGCCGGTGCTGGTGGAGTTCACCGCCGACTGGTGCCCGCCGTGCCGCCAGATCGCCCCGGTCCTGGCGGAGGTCGCCCACGAGGAGGCGGGCCGGCTGAAGGTCGTCCAGCTCGACGTGGACCACAACCCGCAGGCGACGGCGGCGTACGGCGTCCTGTCGATGCCGACCCTGATGGTCTTCCGGTCGGGGGAGCCGGTGAAGTCCCTGGTGGGGGCGCGGCCCAAGCGGCGGCTGCTGCAGGAGCTCGCCGACGTCCTGTGAGCGGGCGGGCGCCCGGGCGGGTCCCGGGGCGGGTGAAGGTCCGCCCCGGGACCCGGCCGTCAGGCCTTCGCGGGCTCCTCGGGCAGGGTCGCGGCGGCGGCCGCGTCGTCCCCGTCCCCGTCGGAGTTGATCCGCGCCAGGACCGCGTCGCGCTCCGGGGTGTCCTCGGGCTTGACGAAGCCGATGAGCACGTAGAGCACGAGGCTGACCGCGAGCGGCGTCACGATCTGGATCTGCAGCTGCACCCCGTCCAGGCCGTAGTTGGTGAGCCAGAAGGCGAACAGGCCCGCCGCCCAGGAGACCAGCGCCGCCGTCGGGCCGGACTTGCGGAACGTCCGCAGCAGGCCGAGCATGAACGGGATCGCGATCGGGCCCATCAGGCCGGCCACCCACTTGATGACGACCGTGATGATGTCCTTGAAGGTCGGCGAGTTGACCTGGGTGGCCACCGCCATCGACAGGGCGAGGAAGGCCACGGTGGTGAGCCGCGCCGCGAGCAGTCCGGCCCGCGCGTTCCAGCCGCGCGCCGCCTTGGACAGCACCGGGGCGATGTCCCGGGTGAAGACGGCGGCGATGGCGTTGGCGTCCGAGGAGCACATGGCCATGGTGTGCGAGAAGAAGCCGACGACCACCAGGCCCAGCAGGCCGTGCGGCAGCAGTTGCTCGGTCAGCAGGGCGTACGAGTCGGAGGCGTCCGGCTTCTGCGCCTTCACCAGCAGCGGGGCGACCCACATCGGGAAGAACAGGATCAGCGGCCAGACGAACCACAGCACGGACGACAGCCGCGCCGAGCGCGTGGCCTCGCGGGCGTTGCTCGTGGCCATGTAGCGCTGGGCCTGGTTCCACATGCCGCCGTTGTACTCGAACGTCTTGATGAACAGGTACGCCAGCAGGAAGGTCAGGGTGTACGGGCCGGCGGTCGGGGCGGTGTGATTGTCGGGCAGCTTGTCCCAGACCGTCCACAGCCCGCTGATGCCGCCGATCTCGCCCAGCACCGCGACCAGCATGGCGAGGCCGGCCAGCAGCTGGATGACGAACTGGCCCAGCTCGGTGAGGGCGTCCGCCCACAGGCCGCCGACGGTGCAGTAGACGGCCGTGACGGCGCCGGTGATGAGGATGCCCTGGTTGAGGGAGACACCGGTGAAGACCGACAGGAGGGTGGCGATCGCCGCCCACTTGGCGCCCACGTCCACGATCTTGAGCAGCACGCCGGAGACGGCGAGTGCCTGCTGGGTCGGGACGTTGTAGCGGGTCTTCAGGTACTCCAGCGGCGAGGCCACGTGCAGCCGCGAGCGCAGCCGGTTGAGCCGGGGCGCGAAGAGGTTGGCGCCGATGGCGATGCCGATGGCGATGGGGAAGGACCAGGTGACGTACGAGGTGACGCCGTAGGTGTAGGCGATGCCGGCGTACCCGGTGAACATGACCGCGCTGTAGCCGGACATGTGGTGCGAGATGCCGGACAGCCACCAGGGCATGCGACCGCCCGCGGTGAAGAAGTCGCTGACGTCGTCGACGCGTTTGTGGGACCACAGGCCGATGGCGACCATCACGCCGAAGTAGCCGACGAGTACGGCCCAGTCGAGACTGTTCATGCGTTGTTGCCCCTTCCAGGGGTCCGCCTTGTGAACGGGAGCGCACTTCGCCGGTACGTCCGTCGCGGGGCGGCGCCCCAGATTGAACCGCCTGGAAAGGGGCTGGTCAAGACCAACGGTGTTCAAGGACATGAACACCGATCAGCGAGTAGAACGATTTTACTTGTTCTTGACCTTACTTCACGTTGTTGTGAACCTGCCCGGCGCCCCACGATGAGCGGGTACTTCGCCGGAACGACCGCACGTCGAGCGGAGCCCACCCGGGCTCCGACCGTCCCTGTCAGCGCATCAGTTCGCCCGCGTTCACCAGCAGCGACTGCCCGGTGATCGCGCGCGCCCGGTCGGAGGCCAGGAAGACCGCGGCCTCCGCCACGTCGCCGTCCGTGGCCAGCTCCGGCAGCGCCATCCGGTCGGTGAGCCGGTGCAGCACCTCGTCCTCGGGCACGCCCTCGGTGTGCGCGGTGAAGCCGACGTAGGCCTGGACCGGCGGGCCCCACATCCATCCCGGCAGCACGGTGTTGACCCGGATCCGCTCCGGGCCGAGTTCGCGGGCGAGCGAGTACATCGCCGAGGTGAGCGCGCCCTTGGAGGACGCGTACGCCGCCTGACGCACCTGGGACGGCGCGGCCACGGCGGACTGGGTCCCGATGAAGACCACCGAGCCGCCGCCGCGCCCGCGCAGACCGGGCAGGCAGGCCCGGGTCATCCGCAGCGTGCCGAGCAGGTTGACGTCCAGCACCGTCTTCCAGGTCTCGAAGTCGGCATCGGCCAGACCGCCGAAGTGGCCGTCCATGGCGGCGACGTGGACGACCGCGTCGATCCCGCCGAAGCGCTCCTGCGCGAGGGCGGCCAGCGCCTCGCACTGCGCGGCGTCCCTGATGTCAGTGGAGCGCCAGGCGACGCGGGCGCCCCCGGGGTCGATCTCGTCGGCCGCCTTGGCGAGGTGGGCCTCGGTGCGGGCCCCGAGCACCGCGTTCCCGCCGTCGCGGACGACGGCCTGGGCGACGCGCTGTCCGAGGCCGGCCCCGACCCCGGACACCACCACGGTCTTGTCGCGCAGCAGCACGGCCCACCACCTCCACCCGGCCAGATGAACTGACGGATCGTCAGAATAGGCTCACCCGCCCGCGATGGCCAGGGCCTTGGCGAGCCGGCGCAGCCCCTCCCCGATCTCGTCCGGGGTGTGCGTCACGAAGGACAGCCGCAGCGCCGCACGGTCGGGCTCGCCCGCGTAGAAGGGCGCCCCCGGCACGTAGGCCACGTCGTGGGCCACCACCTGGGGCAGCAGCTCCGTCGCGTCGTAACCGGCGGGCAGCCGGGCCCAGACGAACATGCCGCCCTCGGGCCGGTTCCACGTGCTGCCCTCGGGCAGCGCGCCGGGCAGCCCGGCCAGCAGGGCGTCCCGCCGCTCCCGGTAGGCGGCGCGGACCCGGGTCAGATGGGCGTCGAGGTCGGAGTCGGCGAGGTAGCGGGCGGCGGCGGCCTGGTCCACGGTCGAGGTGTGCAGGTCGGCGGACTGCTTGGCGACCACGCACGCCCGGCGCAGGGCGGCCGGGGCGCGCAGCCAGCCGAGCCGCATCCCGGGGGCCATGATCTTGGACAGGCTGCCGAGCAGGACCGTACGGTCGGCGGCCGCCTCGTGGGAGGCGATCCACGGCTCCGCCTCGCCGTCGTAGCGCAGTTCGCCGTACGGGTCGTCCTCCGCGATCCACAGCCCGTGCCGTTCGGCGATCAGGGCGACCGCCTGCCGGCGCTCGGCGGTCGTCGTGCGGCCCGTGGGGTTCTGGAAGGTCGGCACCAGGTAGAGCAGCTTGGCCTTCTCCCGGACGACGGCCAGCTCCAGGGACGTCGGGTCGATGCCGTCCGCGTCGGAGGGGACGGGCACCACGCGGGCGCCCGCGAAGGCGAAGCACTGCAGCGCCGCCAGGTAGCCCGGGTCCTCCACGAGGACGACGTCCCCGGGTTCCAGCAGGGCGGTGGAGACCAGGGTGAGGGCCTGCTGGGAGCCGCCGGTGACGAGCAGGTCGTCGGAGCCGGTGGGCAGTCCCGCCCGGCCGAGCCGGCCGGCGACCGCCGTGCGCAGCGCCGGGTCCCCCTCGGTGGTGGAGTACTGCAGCACCCGCTCGGGCGCCTCGGCGAGGACGCGGTCGTACGCGGCGCGTATCGCCGCGGCGTCGAAGAGCTCGGGGGCGGGCAGCCCGCCGGCGAAGGAGATCACCTCCGGGCGGGCGGTCAGCGCGAGGATCTCCCGTACCGGCGAGCCGCCGACGGAGGTGGCGCGGGTGGCGAGGCCGGGGGCGGCGGCACGCATGACGGGCTCCTTCGCTGTGGGCGGGTGATTTCGCGGACCGTACACAGATGTGTCGGGCGCCGCCACGGGCTTCCATTTCTGACGCTCAGTCAGCTACACCGTATGCATGACCGAAGAAGACACCCGCAGCGAGGTCTACGCCGAACTGGCCTCCGTCGGCCCGTACGGCCCCGGCCTCGGCCACGCGCTGATCACCATGGTCGAGCCGCACCCCGGCCACGAGTACGCCTACAACCGCTGGTACGAGGACGACCACTTCATCGCCGGTGCCATGGCCATGCCCTGGATGTACGCCGGCCGCCGCTGGGTGGCCACCCGCGACCTGCAGTTGCTGCGCTACCCGGAGAAGTCCGCGGTGGCCCGGCCGGTCACCGAGGGCTGCTACGTCACCGTGTACTGGATCACGGCCGGGCGCTACGCGGACCACATGAAGTGGACCGTCGCCATCAACCGGCGCCTCAACCGCGACGCCCGGGTCCACCACGACCGCACCCACGTCTTCACCGCCTTCCAGGACCACGCCGTCACCGTCTACCGAGACGGGCCGGCCGGTCCCCGGGACTTCCACGCGCTCGACCACCCCTACGCGGGGCTGGTCGTCGAGGTGGTCGACACCGACACCCCGCAGGAGTGCGACGCGCTGCTCGGCCTGCTGCGCGACCGCCACCTGCCGCGGCGGCTGGCCGGCTCGCCCTCCGCGATGGTGACCGTCTTCCGTCCCACGCCGCTGCCGCTGGAGCGGATGTCGTACGTGAAGCAGGTCGAGGGCGTCGGCACCCGGCTCACCCTGCTGTGGTTCCTGCAGAGGGATCCGCGCGAGGTGTGGGAGGAGCACTTCACGGGGCTGGACGCCGAGGTGGCCGGCACGGGGCTCGGCCGGGTCGAACTCGTCGCGCCCTTCGTCCCCACGGTGCCCGGGACCGACACCTACGTCGACCGGTTGCGGGGGTAGGGCGCCGGGGTGGCAGTGAGCCCCCTCGGCCAGGACGGCGTGCCGGTCGAGAGGGCCCGTACGGATACTGCGTCGGTGCTCAGTCGAGGTCGTACGTCCCGTGGCCGACGTCCGCGACGAACGCCGCCCAGGCCTCGGGGGAGAAGGCGAGCGTCGGGCCGTCGGGGTCCTTGGAGTCGCGGACGTCGACGGCCGACGTCGTACGGGAGGCCACCTCGACGCAGGCGCCATTTCCCTGGGAACGGGTGGACTTGGTCCACGCCCTGGTGTTTCCGAGCTGAATAGCCATGATCGCTCCGAGCTTTCTTTTTTGTGCAGCTCTGACGTGATCGAAGCTACTCGCCAACATCACTGCCCACAGCGGCTATTACCTCCTACGGGTGGCATATTCCAGGAGGTCTTCCGCCTCACGGGATGCAGGTGTACTCTGCGGCATTCCCGCCGGGGGGTCAGCGTGCGTACTCCTTCGCGGCGTCCGCGATGAACTGCCGGCTCTGCTCCGCGCTGAGCGCCTGGGCCCGCAGGTGCTCGTACATCACGCTGTAGCCGTGCACGTCGGTCGGCTTCTCCAGGTACAGGTCGCTCGTGACGCCCTCGATGTAGACGACGCTGGAGTCGGTGGCGTCGGCGAACTCCAGGATCGCGAAGTTGCCGGACATGCCGGGGTGGGCCCCGGCGTCGTACGGCAGGACCTGGACCGTGACGTGCGCCTGGGTGCTCATCTGGGCCAGGTACTCCAGCTGTTCGCGCATCACGTCCTTGGTGCCGACGACACGGCGCAGCGCGGACTCGTCCATCACCACCCAGAAGCGCAGCGGCGAGTCCGGGTCGGTGACGCGCTCCTGGCGCCGCAGCCGGATCTCGATCCGCTTCTCGATCTGCTCGGGCGTGGCCTCGGGGAGCGTCCCCTCGATGACGGCCGAGGCGTAGTTGCGGGTCTGCAGCAGGCCCGGCACCACCAGGGAGTCGTAGACGCGCAGGGACTCGGCCTCGGTCTCCAGGCCGATGTAGACGCTGTAGGGGACGTCGCCGAAGGCGTGCCACCAGCCCTGCTGCCGGGACTCGCGCGCCATGTTCATCAGGGAGTCGACGAGGCGGCTGTCCTCGACCCCGTACACGCTGCACAGGTCGCGCACGTCGCGCTGGCTGATGCTCCGGCGTCCGTTCTCCAGCCTGCTGATCTTCGACTGGGAGACCAGCAGCCGTGCGGCGACCTCCTCCGCGGTCATCCCTTTCTGCTCGCGCAGCTTGCGCAGTTCCGAGCCGAGTCGGCGTCGCCTGACGGTCGGATTGACGTTGGCGGCCACGGGATGTGCACCTCCGGATTCCGGACTGGTCCGTGTTCTCTGCAGATATGTACTGCTGGTCAGCAGAGTGCCACTATCGGTCATCCCACCGCTGGGAATTGGTCATATGCTGCGCTCGTCGAAAGAGCGGACAAACGGCAACGCGCGGGGCGGCGGCCGGCCGGTGCCGGTCGCCGCCCCGCGCGCGGCGGTTGCGATGGGATCGCGGTCGTCACGGTGTCCGGGCCCTGCCGCCGGACACCCCGGGTCAGCGGACGCCGGCGCGGACCATGCCGTGGCCCGTCGCCCTGGCCGCCGCCGGACGCCCCTGGGCGGGGGCGCGCTTCGGCTGCGCGGCGGCACCGTTCTGCACGTCCATCACGGCGTGCGCGACGAGGCCGCCCATGGGGTCGTACCTGATCAGGTCACGGAGCCGCGATCGGGACGACCGGCCTTCGTTGCCCGGGTACAGGTGCTTGCCGAGCCCCACGGCATGGGCGATCGCGGCGAGCGCGGCGGTCCGCGGGTCCGGTGGCACCCCGGTGCGGATCGCACTGTCCAGCCGGGCCCTGATCTCCCGGCTGACCTCGCTGTCGGTCGCCTGATAGCGCGTGGTCGGCAGCACCCCGCACATCTGCCCCGGCACGGCGTGCACCATGCCGCACCGTTCCAGATGCGTGAGATACGTCTGGCGCAGCCCCAGGCGGGGCCCGCCGATCCAGTGGACGGCGCGCACGGGGCTGCCACGACGGCGCAGCAGTTCGAGCGCGGAGTCCAGGGTCGGATCTCCTGTCGGCCGTGGGTGCACCACGGCGATACGATCCCCGTCAGGGGCTATCCGTCCTGCGAGGGCCAGCTCCACTAGCTGTGCCCCGGCAAGACCGAGGTCGAGCGACTGCGGCTGCGCCGTGGTACCCGTGGCCGGGTCCAAGGCGAGAAGCAGTAGCTCCTCCGGAAGTGTTCTGCGGCTCCTGCCCATCCATGCCTCCCCGCGTGGATGAATGACAGGGTGACGCCTCTCACACCGGCCTGTCGAGAGCGCCTTGCCCGTTCGTGCGGGAACCGACTCATATGTCGTTCTCGTCTAGCACCGAGGGCGGCGGTGGCTCGCGGGGGGCCGTCGGCGTCCCACGGCGGGTCCCACGGCGGCTTCACAGCAGGGGCCTGGAAACTGGTGTAAGGGTGAGCGGGGCGCCGCGGCGGCGCACCGCACGAGTGTGGAGGAGGTCCGGTGGCGGGCGAGTCCCCCGGCAGGGCGGAGCAGCAGGAGTTGTCGGGGGAGGCGACCGGAGGCGGGGCGGTGGATCCGAGGCTGTCGGTCTTCCGCGGGGTCGTGGGAGCGCCCCGGGGCGCATCGGAACCGGCCACCGGAGACCCGGAGTTCGCGCCGGAGCCGCCCGAAGCGGAGGGCGTGCCGGAGCCGGATCGGAGTGTTTCCGCTACGCCGGATGACGGAGCGGACGTGGACGGCGAGCCGCAGGACGCTACGCCGGACGCGGAGGACGCCCCTCCGGCCGACGGCGCGGGGGACGATGCGGAATCCCGTACCGACGACGCAGTCGCCGAGGAGGCGGGCGCGGAGGAATCCGGGACGGACGGGGGCGAGGACGCGGCCGGGGACGAGGCGGAGGCCGAAGCCGGCACCGGGGACGGCCCCGAGGGCCGGATCGAGGAGGACCGCACCGAGGACGCGGCCGCCGAGGACGGCGCCGCGGAACCCACCGCCGGCGGGACGCCCGTGGAGGAGCCCGCGGAGTCCGCGGACTCCTCGGCCGAGCCGGAGGAACCTTCCGCCGCCGGGGAGACGGGTGCCGGCGAGGAGCCTTCCACGGGGACGGACGAGCGGGCCGGGGCGGACGCCGAAGCGGAGCCCGGGGACGACGACACCGGCGACGCGGGCGAGGAGACCCCGGACGACTCAACGCAGGACGCTCCCGGGGAGTCCCGCGACGCCACCCCCTCGGACGACGACGAGGACGACGACGAGGACGACCACGAGGACGACGACGCCGAGGGCCCCTCACAGGGCCCCGGAGACGTCAAGGGCGGACCCGGGGCGCGCGAGGCGTCCGGGGGCGGACACGACGGCCCCAGGGCCGGGGAGGGCACGCTCACGCTGCGCGCGCCCCGCACCGAGGGCGGCGGCACGCCGGTCAGGGACGGCACCCTGACCCTGCGCGCGCCCTCCGCGTCCGCGCCCGTCAAGGCGCCTTCCCGGCCGAGCGGAACGTTTGTCCCGCTGCGGACCGACGACCGCCCGGCCGTGGTCCCGCAGGCCCCGGCGCCCGTGGAGACCCCGCGGACCACGGAGCCCGGCGGCGGTTCGCGGACGAAGCAGATGCCGCTGCCCCCCGACCCCGACGAGCCGCTGCGGCTGCTGGCGGAACTGACGAACACGCCGCCGCCGCCGCAGACGCCGCTGCGCACGACCGTGCGGCGGATCAAGATCTGGACCCCGCTGGTCCTGCTGCTGATCGTGGCCTTCTGCGTGGCGCAGGCGCTGCGCCCGCTGCCCGAGCCGGAGCTGGACCTGACCGCCGAGACCTCGTACACCTTCAAGGGCGACGAACTCGCGCTCCCGTGGCCCAGCGAGGGCCAGGCCGTCGTCGAGGCCGAGGGACTGGGCCGCATGGGCGAGTTCGGCGAGCAGGTGCCGACGCCGATCGCGAGCGTCGCGAAGGTGATGACGACCTACGTCATCCTGCGCGACCACCCGATCAAGAAGGGCGGCAAGGGCGAGGCCGTCGAGGTCGATCAGAAGGCCGAGGACCAGTACCACAGCGGCGTGCAGGAGTCGGAGTCCGTCGTCCCCGTCACCGCCGGGCAGAAGCTCAGCGAGTACGAGGCGCTGGAGGCCGTCATGCTGCCCTCCGCCAACAACATCGCGCGACTGCTGGCCCGTTGGGACGCGGGATCGGAGGAGGCGTTCGTGAAGAAGATGAACGCCGCCGCCAAGGAACTCGGGATGGACGACACGACCTACACCGACCCGAGCGGGCTGGAGGCGACCACCGTCAGCACCGCGAGCGACCAGGTCAAACTGGGGCACGCGGCGATGAAGGACGAGGTCTTCGCGGAGATCGCCACCAAGATCCAGTACACGGACATCAACGGCGACGACCAGAAGAACTACAACCAGCTGGCCGGCTACCACGACATCGTCGGCATCAAGACCGGCACCAGCACCAAGGCCGGCGGCAACCTGCTCTTCGCCGCCTACCGCACGATCGGCGGCACCAAGCAGCTGATCGTCGGCGCGATGCTCGACCAGCAGAAGGCGCCGATCATCGACACGGTCCTCAGCCGCAGCCGCACCCTGATCGACGGCACGCGGGACGCGCTCGCCTCGGCCACGATCATCAAGAAGGGCGACGTTGTCGGCTACGTCGACGACGGCCTCGGCGGCCGCACCCCGGTGGTGGCCGCGAAGGACGTCACCGCGATCGGCTGGACGGGCCTCAAGGTCGACATCTCGGTGGAGACCGGCAAGGGGGGTCTGCCGCACTCGGCGCAGGCAGGTGACCAGGTCGGTGAGCTCGTCGTCGGCAAGGGCGACAGCATGGTCCGGGTCCCGGTCGTGCTGGAGTCGGCCCTCGTCGAGCCCTCCTTCGGCTCGAAGCTGACCCGGGTCGCCTGACCCGGGTCGGCCCCCGCCCGCGGTGCGCGGGCGATCGGATGGACGGGCCGGCCGGACCGCTACACGTGGTCCAGCCGGCCCGCCTTCGCCTCCTCGACCAGCGAGCGGAACTGCTCGGCGCTCATCCGCACCCGCTGCCCGAAGTCGTCGGTCAGCACGACCCGCTGGTCGGCCGGCGCCGTCTCGTCCACGTACAGCGTGGGACAGCCGCAGTCGCAGTTGCCGCAGAACACGGCCACCTGTTCCATCGGTCCACCTCCGCCCGGTCCGCGCCCGGCCGGTCACCGGGCGTCATGAGCGGCATACCCGGGGTGACGGCGTTTCAGGCCGGTGAAGCCGTCGAGGCCGCCGGGGACACCGAAGCCGCCCGGGTCGACAACTCGCGCTCCAGCGGGGTGCGGAAGCGGGGCGTGACGCGGACGGCGTCCAGCCACCCCCGCAGTCGCGCGGCCTCTGCCTCGATCGCGGCGACGGCCTCGCGGCCCGGGTCGCCGAAGAGCCGGTGGACGACCTCCCCGTCGGCGCGCTGCGCCCAGCCGCCGACGACCTGGCCGTTCCACCACACGGTCGGGCCGATGTTGCCCGAGCGGTCGAAGAGCGCCGCCCGTTCCCGTTCGTCCTGCGGCAGGTACCAGTCGCGCCGCTGCCAGCCCATCGGCGTCGGGTCCAGTGCGGGCAGCAGCGCCGCCCACGGTGGTGCCGGCGGGACCGGGTCGCCGTCGCCCGGCAGCACGTGGCCGGTCTCCCCGTCGAGCAGGACCTCTTCGGTGCCGAGCGCCGCCAGGGCCTTGCGGACCTCGGTCAGCGTCCAGCCCGTCCACCACTTCAGGTCGGCCTCCGTGCCCGGGCCGTACGCCGCCAGCCAGCGGCGCACCAGCTCGACGCGTGCCTCCGCGGTGGGTGGCGTCCGGGTCACCGCGCCCGGGGCCCACCGGTACTGACTGCTCGTCCAGCCGCCCACCGGCCGTCTGCGGACGATCCGGCCCTCCGCCGCCAGCACCCGCAGGACGCGTGTCGACACCGCCTGGGTGGCCTCGTACGGCTTGCCACGTGCCACCACGACCTGCTCGCGCAGCCGGGGCACGTCGGAGGCGAGCTGCGCGGCCGTCGCCTCGCCGCGTCCGGTCAGGGCGGCGAGCACGGACTCCTCCAGCTCCGCCAGCCACCGCTCGTCCCAGCCGCCGCCGTCGGCCAGGTGCTTGACCAGTTTCCGCCGCTCCTGCGCGGCGATCGCCAGGGCCGCCGCGGAGAGCACCACCGGCGCCGAGGCGGTGGTGACCACGAACATCGTCCGCCGCATCGCGAGCAGCCGGGCCAGGCTCCGGTCCTCGTACAGGGCCCGGTCCAGGGCCGCGGCGCCGGGCTCGTGCATCCTGGCGGCCGCAGACACGTAGACCGTCGCCGGGTCCGTGCCGTGCAGCGCCACCAGCGACTCGGTGACCTCTTCGGGGGTCGCGGCCCGCCGTTCCGGCGTCAGCCGGTGCCGTACCGCCATGCGCCGCCGCCGCTCCTGCGCCCCCACCGTCCGTCGTGCGTCCATGGCTCATCGTGGCACGGCCCACCGACAGCGACTCCGGTCGCCTGTGACGTACATCACGCAATCGGAGCCGGAAGTCGCGTAAGGACAGCGGCCGTCGGCGCTCTCCCGGTGGACCGGAACGCATCCGGAGCGCACCGCCCGCCTGCCGAGGAAGGCCATGCTGACCGACATCGACCACATCGTCAGGGCCCGTCTGCGCACCCCGCGCTCGGGGCCCCGGGGCCGGGAGATCACCGCGACCCTGCGCTACCGCCGCGACGACCCGCTCGCCGCCCGGATCACCTTCCCCGCGGAAGTCTCCCTCGACGGCGCCGAGGTGACCTGGGTCTTCGCCCGCGGGCTGCTCACCACGGGCCTGTACGAGCCAGCCGGGGAGGGCGACGTGCACATCCGGCCGAACGGGCCGGAGCACACCGCGATCGAGTTCCGCACCGACGAGGGCACCGCACTCGTGGAGGTGCGCACCTCCGGTCTGCGGAGCTTCCTGGCCCGGGTGTACGAGGCCGTGCCGCCCGGGCAGGAACTGCGCCACCTGGACATGGACGCGGTCATCGCCGCCTTGCTGGACACCGACGGCGAGTGACCGCCCCACGGCCGGTGGCCGCCCCCCACGGCCCGGGGGCGGCCGTGGGGGTCAGCGCGCGAGCGGACGGAACCCGCGCAGGCGAAGCGAGTTGCCGACCACGAAGACCGAGGAGAAGGCCATCGCGGCGCCCGCGATCATCGGGTTGAGCAGCCCGGCGGCGGCGAGCGGCAGGGCCGCCACGTTGTAGCCGAAGGCCCAGAAGAGGTTGCCCCTGATCGTGCCCAGGGTGCGCCGGGACAGCCGGATGGCGTCGGCGGCCACCCGCAGGTCGCCCCGGACCAGGGTCAGGTCGCTCGCCTCGATGGCGGCGTCCGTGCCGGTGCCCATGGCGAGCCCGAGGTCGGCGCGGGCCAGCGCGGCGGCGTCGTTGATCCCGTCGCCGACCATGGCGACCGACCTGCCCTCCCGCTGGAGCCGGGCCACGACGGCGACCTTGTCCTCCGGCATGACGTCTGCGATCACATCGGCGGCGTCGATGCCGACCTCGGCGGCGACGGCCCGGGCCACCGCCTCGTTGTCGCCGGTGAGCAGCACCGGGGTGAGGCCCAGTCCGCGCAGCATGCGGACGGCGTCGGCGCTGGTCGGCTTCACGGCGTCGGCGACGACGAGCACGGCACGGGCCCGGCCGCCCCAGGCGGCCGTGACCACCGTGCTGCCCCGGGCCTCGGCCTCGGCCTTCGCGCGGGCGAGCCCCGCCGGGAGCGGCTCGGGCAGTTCCTGGCGGCCCACCGTGACCTCGTGGCCGTCGACGGTGCCCTGGACGCCGAGTCCGGGCAGCGCGCGGAAGCCCGTGACGCCGGGCAGCGGGCCGGTGCGCTCCTCCGCCGCCCGGGCGACCGCGCGGGCGATGGGATGCTCGGCGGCGTGCTCCAGGGCGCCGGCCAGGCGCAGCACCTCGTCCTCCCGCTCGCCCTCGGCCAGGTGGACGGCGGTCAGCGTCATGGCGCCGGTGGTGACCGTGCCGGTCTTGTCCAGCACGATGGTGTCGACCCGGCGGGTGGTCTCCAGGACCTCGGGTCCCTTGATGAGGATGCCGAGCTGCGCGCCCCGACCGGTGCCGACCATCAGCGCCGTGGGTGTGGCCAGTCCGAGCGCGCACGGGCAGGCGATGATCAGCACGGCGACGGCCGCGGTGAAGGCGGCGGTCGGGCCCGAGCCGTTGCCGAGCCAGAAGCCGAGGGTCGCGAGCGCGAGCCCGATGACGACGGGGACGAACACCGCGGAGATCCGGTCGGCGAGACGCTGCGCCGCCGCCTTGCCGTTCTGGGCGTCCTCCACCAGGCGGGCCATCCGGGCCAGTTGGGTGTCGGCGCCGACCCGGGTGGCCTCCACGACCAGCCGGCCGCCGGCGTTCACCGTGGCTCCGGTGACGGCCCGGCCCGGCCCCACCTCGACCGGTACGGACTCGCCGGTGAGCATCGAGGCGTCGACCGCCGAGGTGCCCTCCCGTACGAGGCCGTCGGTGGCCACCTTCTCGCCCGGCCGCACCACGAACAGGTCGCCTACGGCCAGTTCGGCCGTGGGGACGCGCACCTCGCGCCCGTCGCGCAGCACGCCGACGTCCTTGGCGCCCAGTTCCATCAGGGCGCGCAGCGCGGCGCCCGCCCGGCGCTTGGAACGGGCCTCGAAGTAGCGCCCGGCCAGGATGAAGGCGGTGACACCGGAGGCGACCTCCAGGTACAGGTTGGCGGAGCCGTGCCCCTGGGCGACGGTCAGCTCGAAGGGGTGCGTCAGGCCCGGCACGCCCGCGTCGCCGAAGAAGAGCGCCCAGACCGACCAGCCGAAGGAGGCCAGCGTGCCCATGGAGATCAGCGTGTCCATGGTGGTGGCGCCGTGCCGCAGGTTGGTCCACGCCGCACGGTGGAAGGGCCATGCCGCGTACGCCACGACCGGCGCGGCCAGGGTCAGCGACAGCCACTGCCAGTTGCGGAACTGCAGGGCCGGGACCATGGCCATCGCGATGACGGGCACGGCGAGCACGACGGCGGTCAGCAGCCGCTGCCGCAGCGCCGTGAGCTCGCCCGGCGCGGACTCCGGTTCCTCCCGCGACGCGTCGGTGACCGGCGGGGCGGGGAGCGCGGCGGTGTAACCGGTGGCCTCGACGATGGCGATCACGTCGCCGACGCCGATCCCGTCCCCGAACGCCACCTTGGCCTTCTCGGTGGCGTAGTTGACGGTGGCCGTGACGCCGTCCACCCGGTTGAGCTTCTTCTCGATCCGGGCCGCGCACGAGGCGCAGGTCATCCCGCCGATCGCGAGTTCGAGCTCGGTGACGCCCGCAGGGGCGGCCTGCGCGGCGATCCGCGGGGTGACCTGCTGCTGATCCGGGACGGTCATGCCCGGCCGACCAGTTCGTAGCCCGCCTCGTCCACGGCGGCGCGGACGGCCTCCTCGTCCAGGGGGGCGTCGGAGTCGATGGTGAGCAGGCCGGTCTTGGCGTCCACCGTGATGCCGATCACACCGGGGAGGGTCGAGACCTCCTTGCTGACCGCGGACTCGCAGTGACCGCAGCTCATCCCGGAGACGCTGTAGCTGACAGACATGGGTTCTCCTCGTGCGTCCTGTGCGTGTTCCGATGAACGGCGTCGGGCACCGTGCCGTCCACCCACCACCAAATTATACCCCCTAGGGGTATCGGGGAAGGGGAGGGTGGGGGAGCGGGGGGTGGTGTGGCGCGGGGTCCCGCGTGCCCGCGAGCGCACGCCACGATGGCGGCCATGACAACTCAGCCCGCGCCGCTGGCCCTTGACCGCTCGGCCGCGACCAGCACGGGAGAACGCCGCCCTGTGCGCCCTCGGCCCGGTCGCGCGCGTCGAGCTCCGGTGGTGTCCCCGCCTGGGCGGTCACGCGCCACGACCTGCTGCAGGAAACTGCCGGCGGATCCGCGCACGGCCAAGGACCCCCGCCACCTACGCGCCCTCGCCGAGGGTAAGGTCCCAGAGGGCTGGCCGCTGATCACCTTCGTCACCATGCCGGGCATGATGACCGCCGACGGCCCCGACCACCGGCGGTTGCGGGGCCTGGTCGCCCAGGCCTTCACCCCGCGCCGGGTCGCCGTGCTGCGGCCGCGCGTCGAAGCGCTCGTCGCGTAACTGCTCGACGGCCTCGCCGCCGCCCTCGCGGGGGCGGGCCCGCGGACCTGCGCGCCCACTTCGCCTACCCGCTGCCGATGCCGGTCGTCTGCGAACCGCTCGGGCTGCCTCGTGAGCGGCACGACGAGTGCCACCGGCTCTCCCGTTCACTGGTGAGCAGCTCCACCGGGCCGCAGGACGTCGTCGCCGACCAGCGTGCGCTGTACGTACGGGCGCTGCTCGACCACCCCGGGCAGCTGGACCTCGTCCGGTCGGGCCGGGCGAGCTGGAGCGCGGTCGCCGGGGAGACCCTGCGCCGGGACTCGCCCTGGGCCGGTTCCCGCTGCGCTCCGCGGTCGCAGACATCCCGGTCGGGGACACCGTCATCCCCCGGGGCGACGCCTTTCTCGCCTCCTACGCCGCGGCCGGACGCGCGATCCGGAGCGGCACGGCCCCGACGCCGACCGCTTCGACGTCACCCGCCCCGCCGGCCGCCACCTCACCTTCGGGTACGGGCCGCACCACTGCCTGGGCGCCGCGCCGGCCCGCCTGGAGGCGGAGATCGCGCTGCCCGCGCTGTTCGCACGCTTCCCGGCCCTGCGGGCGGCCGTCGCGCGCGGAGAGCCGGAGCCGTTGCGGTCGATGGTGAGCAACAGCGTGCAGGTCTTCCCCGTCACCGCGTGGGACCGGGCCCCGGGGCGCCTGCCCGCTCAGGACCAGAAGCGGTTGGCGGCGTCGAGGTCGCCCACGCACTCGTCCAGGTCCGTGATCCGGTCGCCGACGATGCGGAACACGATGCCGCCCGGCTGGTCGAGGTAGCCGCCCCCGCGCTCGGCCGTGAGGTGGTGGAGGGACATCGCGTGGCCCCGGCCGTCGACGAGAACCTGCCGCAACTGGACCCGCATGCTGCCGTCGGTCTCCTCGGCGAGCCTGCGGTAGTAGCCGATGATCTCGTCCCGGCCCTTGTAGTGACCGGCGAGCGGATGGTCGCCGGGGGAGTGGTGGGCCGCGTCCCCGGCCAGCAGTCCGGCCAGTGCGTCCATGTCGCCCCGGGTGAGCGCCGCGTACACCTTGTGGACCAGCATGGCGTGCGGGTGTCCCGCCATGGCCATCGCCGCCTTTCCCTGCCGTCCGTCCACCGACCGACACCAGCCACCCTGGCACCGGTCCCCGGCGGGCGCACCCGCTGCGGCCGTGACGGATCACCGGCCGGGCCGCCGCTCCGCCCGGCAGGTGCGTGTGGCCCTCGCGCGACCGTCGGATGGGGATTCGATAGCTCGCACGATCGAATCTGGCGCCGGGGGATGGATAGACAATGGAATCACGCGTATGGTCGGAGCCGTCCGTCGCCGAGGAGGCCCCATGTCCGTCGACCGCACCCGCCTGAAGGAACTGCTCGCCCGGGAGACCGCCGAGGCCGCCGCCCGCAACCCGAAGTCACGGGCCGCGTACGAGGCGGCCGACCACCTCTTCGGCCGGGTGCCGATGACCTGGATGAACAAGAACGCGGGAGCCTTCCCCCGCTACCTCGCCGGTGCCCGCGGCGCCCGTGTGACCGACATCGACGGCCACGAGTACGTCGACTTCTGCCTCGGCGACACCGGCGCCATGGCCGGGCACTCCCCGGAGCCCGTCGCCGCGGCGATCGAGCGCCGCTACCGCGAGCAGGGCGGCGCCACGGCGATGCTCCCCACCGAGGACGCCGAGTGGGTCGGCGCCGAACTGGCCCGCCGCTTCGGGCTGCCCCGCTGGTCGTACTCGCTGACGGCCACGGACGCCAACCGCTGGGCGATCCGGCTCGCCCGGGCCGTCACCGGACGGCAGAAGATCCTCTTCAACAGCTACTGCTACCACGGCAGCGTCGACGAGTCCCTGATCGTCACCGGCCCCGGCGGGCGCGGCGGGGCGAGCCGCCCCGGCAACGTCGGAGCGCCCTGCGACGTCACGCTGACCAGCCGTGTCGCGGAGTTCAACGACCTGGAGGGCCTGGAACGGGAGCTCGCCCACGGGGACGTGGCCGCCGTCCTGATGGAGCCCGCCCTCACCAACATCGGGATCGTGCTGCCCGAGCCCGGCTACCTGGCGGGCGTCCGCGAGGTCACCCGCCGGCACGGCGTCCTGCTGATCAACGACGAGACCCACACCTTCTCCGCGGGGCCGGGCGGCGCCACCGCCGCCTGGAACCTCGACCCCGACATCCTCACCATCGGCAAGGCCATCGCCGGCGGCGTACCGGCCGGTGCCTACGGCCTCTCCGCCGACCTCGCCGACCGCCTGCTGTCCCGCGGCGACCTCGACCTGGTCGACATGGGCGGCGTCGGCGGCACCCTCGCGGGCAACGCCCTGTCCGTCGCCGCCATGCGCGCCACCCTCGAACACGTCCTCACCGACGAGGCGTTCACCGGCATGTCCGCCCTCGCCGCCCGCTTCGAGCGGGGCGTCGCCGACGCCGTCGCCGCGCACGGCCTGCCCTGGTCCGTCAGCCGCCTCGGCGCCCGTACGGAATACCGCTTCGCCGCACCGGCGCCGCGCGACGGCACCGAGTCGGCGGCCGTCTCCGACCCCGAGCTGGAGGACTTCCTGCACCTGTGGCTGGCCAACCGCGGCATCCTCATGACGCCGTTCCACAACATGGCCCTGATGTGCCCGGCCACCACCGAGGCCGACGTCGACACCCACACCGCCCTCTTCGCCGGTGCGCTGGCCGAACTGGCAGGCTGAGCCCCGTGGACGACATCGACCGCGCCATCCTCCGTGAACTCCAGACCGACGGCCGCATCCCCTACGCGGACCTCGGCCCGAAGGTCGGGCTCTCCCCGTCCGCCGCCCGCCAGCGACTGCAGCGGCTCATCGACGGCAAGGTCGTGCAGGTCGTGGGCGTCACCGACCCCATGGCCATGGGCGGGCAGGCGATGGCGCTCCTCGGCGTCCGCGTGGACGGCGACCCGCGCGCGGTCGCGGACACGCTCGCCGCCCGGGACGAGGTCGTCTACGCGGTCCTCACCGCCGGGCCCTACGCCCTCTTCGCCGAGGTCGTCTGCCCGGGCCCGTCCGACCTGCTGGACTTCGTCAACGACGTCGTCAGGGCCGTCGAAGGAGTCGCGGGGGTGGACACCTTCCCGTACTTCGGCATCCACACCCACCGTTTCCTGTGGGACGTGGGCTGACCCGCGGACCCGCTCAGCCCTTCGGGACGACCCGCAGCGCGCGGTAGTCGTACCCGTCCTGCGCGAATCCGGGCGCCTCCCACTCCAGGGCCACCGACTGGCCGGCGGACAGGGTGCGGAAGCCGTTCATCTCGATGTCGCTGTAGTGGGCGAAGCACCCCCCGGGCGTCTCGGGGCAGTCCAGCACGCCCCAGCCCTCTTCCTCGTACCACTCGCGTACGGTCGCGTTCGCCATGCCCGCAGCCTAAGCGCGTCCGCGCCACGGGGCCCCGTCGCCTCCGCCGCCCGGTGTAACGCTTTCGCGGCGCGCCGCGCCCCACTCAGTAGCCACACGCGTCACACGCGGACGGGGACGACGGAGCGAAGGGGCACGATGAAGCAGGACGTGAGCAATCCACCGGCGACGGTTCTGGGTCCTCGTCTCGCCGCGGATGTCGTGTCCATGGCCAGGGAGGGCTCCCGTGTCAGGCTCGACTACTCCCCGGCCAGCCTCGGCCTGGTCGACCGCGTCATCGAGGCGATCCGCGGCGAGCAGCCGCCCCTCCAGGCCGTCACCCCCACGCTCCGCGGCTTCGGCGCCTACACGGGCGAGGTGCTGGTCCGCACGGCCGGAGCGACCTGGGTGGACTTCGACGAGGAGCAGCGGGGTACATTCGGCCAGCCGTTCGGTATCCGGACGCCCGACGGAAGGGTGTGGAATCCGCTGGGCAGGGCCGTCAAGCGCTACGAGAACGGGCCGGTGGACAGCCTGCGCCTCTTCTGCCTCTCCGTGGCGGGCCGGGCCGAGGGGTGATGCCCGCCGCGCCGCGGCGCGGCAGACGGCGGCACGGGGCCGACGAGCACGAAGAGGACGCAGTGGGGAAGGCGGAGGTCCGCCGGCGCGGCCGGATGGGCGAGGAGGAACTGGGCGACGCGGTCCGGCGGGCCCGCGCCGGCGACGAGACCGCGTTCGGAGCCCTCTACCGGGAGGTCCATCCGATGCTCCTGGGCTACCTGCACGGCCTGGTCGGCGACGACGCCGAGGACGTGGCCTCCGAGACCTGGCACGACGTCGTACGGGACCTGCGCGGCTTCCGCGGCGGCGGCCAGGCCTTCCGGGGCTGGGCCGCCACCATCGCCCGGCACCGGGCCCTGGACCACCTCCGCCGGGCCAGGGCCCGGCCGCGCACCGCGCCCCTGGAGGAACGCACGGCCGAGCCCTCGACCCTCGAGGACGCCGGAGGCACCGCCCTGGAGAACCTGTCCACGCGGCGCGCGCTCGAACTGATCGCGGCCCTGCCGCAGGACCAGGCCGAGGCCGTGCTGCTGCGGGTCGTGGTCGGGCTCAACGCCCCCGCCGCGGCCAAGGTCCTCGGCAAACGCCCGGGAGCGGTGCGGACCGCCGCCCACCGGGGCCTGAAACGCCTCGCGGAGCGCCTCGACGGCGCCATGGAGAAGTGACGGACTGACGGATGAGGAACAGCCGAGCACACGACGACCGGATGGACGCGGCCCTGGCCGAGCGCCTCCTCGACGCGGACCGCAGCGCGGCCGGCGACGGCCCGGCGGACGCCCTCGCACGCCTGCTCACGGCCGCCGCGGCACCGCTGCCGGGCGACCCCGAACGTGAGCGCGCCGCGCTGGCGGCCTTCCGGGAGGCCCGGTCCGCCACGAGCGGCGGCCACGGCCGGAGGCGGGCCCGCCGCGACCGGTCCGCCCGGCGCACCAGGGCGGCGCTCGGCGGACTCGCCGCGGCCTTCGCCCTCGGGGGAGTGGCCGTGGCCGCGCAGACCGTCTCGCTCCCCGGCCCCTTCCACCCGGGCACGGCCGGACCCCGGCCGGTGTCGCCCGCGCCGTCCTCCGCTCCCGCGGGCCCGGGCGGCGGCACGCGCACCGCGTCCCCGCGCGGCCCGCACGGCACCACCGTCACGCCCGCGGCCCCGCTCACGACCCCACCCGTCCCGTCACGCGGCCCGCACGCCTCGGTGCCCCCGCTCGCCGCGCCCACGGACGCCGGGCTGAAGGGACTGTGCCGGACGTACGTCAAGGCGGCCGAGCACCACAAGAGCGTCAACGCCTCGACCCTGGCCCGGCTGGAACGCGCGGCCGGCGACACCGCCGCCGTGCCCGCCTACTGCGCCCGGCTCACCGGCGCCCCCGAGGTCACGGCTCCGCCGGTCCGCCCTCAGACCCCGGAGGGGAGCCTCCGCCGCTGACCGTGCAGGGCCCGACGGGCCCTCAGCCCCACACCGAGCGGACGCCGTTGACCAGGTTGACGACCGTCCCCAGCACCAGGAACCAGCCGAAGCAGAGGTAGACCCGCCCCACGGTCCGGTCGCCCCGCACCGGCGAGGACACCGGACCGGGCGCCGGAGCGGATTCCACGCGCACCGGCTCGTCGGGGGCGAGCAGGCCCCGCGCCGCGCGGCGCCAGACGCGGCCCGCCCGTATGAGCACGATCGCCACGAGGCAGCAGAACGCAGCCGTCTGGAAGTAGGTGCCAGGTGATGCCAATTGCGCCGAGGCGTAGCTCTGCATGAACGCGTGACCTTCCAGGATTCCGGACGCGCCGGACCGCACACCGGCCTGCCCGTACCGACGGGCGAGGCGGTCGAGGACGGCCCGGCCGGCGATCTCGGCGGAGAGCCGTACGCGGCCATCTTGTGATGATCCGGAACGCAGGTCAACACCCTCCGGCCGCCCGAAGAAAGGCGGACCGCACGGCGGAGCGGAAAGCGAGGAATCGCCCTATCCGCACACCCCCTCCAGGAATCGGTCAGAGGCAGGCGACGCAGTACAGGGTGTGGCCCGCCGCCCGCGCCCGCCGGGCCAGTCCGACGAACAGCCGCGCGCACTCCTCGGCCTCCTGGCGGTCCCCGAAGCGGACCTCCTCGATGCCCTCCCAGCGCTCGGCGATCCCCGGCAGGGCCTCGTCGCCGACGGCCGCGAGCGTGTCCCGCCAGTCCTCCGGTATCTCCTCGATCAGCAGCCCCGGCTCCGCGTGCCACTGCGACGAATCGGGCCACACCGGCTCGGGTCCTTCGTCCCCGGCCTCGAAACCGGTTCCCCGCGCGTAGGCGACCAGTTGCCCGAGCACGATGACCGGATCCAGGCTCTTCATCTCGAACCAGTCGGCGCCGGCCTCGTCGAGCCGCGACCAGGGATATCCGCGCCGGTCCGGCCCGACCGCCCAGTCGATCGCCGTGCCGCGGTCGGTGGTGTGGAAGTAGTCGTACCGCACGCCCATGGCGCACCCCCCTGCCGAGTCCTTGTGCCACCACGACCAGTGGAGCAGACGCCACTGACAACCGGCCCGGTCAGCCGATCAGCCGGTCAGCCCGAACGCCGCCCGCGCCTCGGCCTCGGGGTCGGTCAGCTGCGAACCGGCGTCGGCCATGAGGCGCCGGGCCTCGGCGGCACCCCCGGCGGAGAAGTTCGCCCGGGTCCATGCGGTGGCATCCCCGTCCGGCTCCCACGCGGCGGCGCCCACCCGGGCGGGCGCCGTGTCCGGCGACACCGTCACCACGCCACCCCGAGCCGCCCTCCCCGCCCCTTGCCACCCTCCACACGCAACCCCTCCCGGGGGTTGCGGACTCAGGCCCCGCGGAAAGGTTTCCGCCCGGCCCCGGCCCCGCGTCTGGCATGTGACCCCGCCGGTCAAGGGAACCGGCCGCACCAAGGGGGGATCAATGGACGTCGAGCAGGTCATGGACTTCCTCGTCGACCACCGGGCCCCCGGCTACGTCTCCGAACAGCTCCTCTCCATGTCGTGGATCATCGACGCGGAGCACATGGCCCGCATCGTCCGGGTGGCGAATCGGTGGCTGCGGTCCGACGACCCGTTCCGCGCGGCCGTAGCGATCGGCCTGGAGAACGAGACGTATCTCGCCGACTCCTGGGAGGAGATCGCCGCCCTGGCCGCACCCCTCAAGGAGCGGTTCCCGTCCATGGCCGCCGACGTGGACGCGTGGATGGCGCGGGCGGAACCCTCCTACGAGCGGCTGAGGCGCGGCTCCTTCTTCGAACAGGCGGCCGACGGCTCGTGACCGCGCTCCGCCCGGTCCTCCCGTCGTCCCGGGGGCCCGCCCGGAGTTCGTCCAGGTGCGGTGGCGAGGCCCTCGTTCCTCAGGCGGACGCCTTGGCGATGATGCCCTCGACCTCGTCCCGCCCGAAGGCCCGCAGGGTCGTGCTGCGGATGTTGCCGATCGCGCCGAGCCGCAGCAGCGCCGCGGCGGCGGTCTCGTCGTCGGGCGCCTCGACGAGCGCCACGAGGTCGTAGGGACCCACTGTCCAGTAGATGTCCACGAGCCGCCCCCCGACGCGCCGCAGGGCGTCGCCGAAGGCGTCGGCCCGGTCGGCCGTGTCGGCGTAGGCGCGGATCCCCTGGTCGGTCCAGCTCAGCAGCGTGATGTAGAGCGGCACGATCTCTCACCTCGACAAAGAGAGGGGCGTCCACTCACAGCGTATGTGCGCCCCTGTCGGGCCGCATCCGGCGCGGGGGCGGCCCTCGCCCGATCATCGAGGATGCTGTTGCCACCTGGCTCCGCCGTCGCGCGGGCGAGCTTTCAGGTCCGCTCCGCCCAGGCGTCGCGCGCCGGCCCTTCTGGGTGAGCGCGCCGGTTCCGGTGCCCGAGTCGAGGGCCGTGCAACCTTTCGCCTCACTTCTTGCATCAGGGTGTCGGGCTTCACCTGGAGTGCGGCCTGGAAAGGAGTGCCGTCCATGGCGGGGCGCG
>NZ_JBIATA010000002.1:0-91263 GCF_042891295.1 Streptomyces sp. NPDC001902
ACACATCCAGCTCCGGCCCGGCCTCATCAACGGCTGCCTTGCCGGAACCAGCCTGACCATCACCACACCGACCCCGACCTGAAAACCTCAGTAACCGCACCACCAGACCGGTACGGGTCGGGCGCAGCCGCAGGATGCGAGGGACCCGCGGCCCGGGAGCGGGACGGTTGACGGCTCGCGCGAGGGCCATGCGCCAGCGGGACGGCGGCACGGTCAGCCCGCACGCCTCCATGACGGTGGCGTACCGGACGAGGACCCGCAGGATCGCGAGGGTGACACCGAAGGTCAGCCAGTACCAGGCGGGACGCCGCCACCGCAGAACCAGAGCGATGGCGACGACCAGCAGCAGCGCGACCGCGAAGCGGGTCATGGCTCAGGCCGCCTTCGCGGTGCCGGCGGCGAGCGAGGTGACCGCGACCGCTCGGAAGCTGATCCCGTGGCGACGCTGGCCGTTGAACTCGTTCTCCCACGGCCGGGCCACCAGGCCCGTGATCGCGACCGGCGTGCCCATCACCAGCTCACCGGAGATGCCCGGCTCCGGCACGGACACCGACAGGATCTCGACCTCACCGTTCGCCGCAAACATCACGTCCACGGTCATCATCGTCGCGCCGGTCTCGGCATCGGTGGCGATCTCACCGGTACGGCGGTCACGAACCTTGGGCTGAGGCGCCTGGGCGACCATCACGGTGGCGGCGGAGGTGTCAACGGGGATCTGACGCATGATGGAACTCCTCTGATGGAGGGCGGAAGCGGCGTACTTGCTTGGCGGTGGGGCGCCGCTTCCGCGAGTTGGCAGAAGGCCGCGGTTGGCTGCGGAAGACCGAGTCTCCAACTGGTGCGCACCAGTAGGTTGCATCTGGTGCGCACCAGATGTCAAGCGTTGTCGCGACCGGACATCTTCAACTGGCCTGCCTGCGACGGCTCTAGAGAACTGCGTTCGTGAACGCCTCGGTAGCCAACAGGGGTTAACACCTGGCGCGTGTAACCTCTGCCGACCTGCGCCGTTGTCCGGCATGCTGCTGTTGGGTGTACCTAGAAGCCAAGCGGGGCGGCATGACGTGACGAACGGGCTCAAGGCAGCGAGGAACGCGCGGGAGTGGTCGCAGGAGCGATTGGTCCGGGAAGTGGAGGGCTATGCGCGACGGCACGCGCTCGACGTCGCGTCGACGGCCAGCCTGCGCGTGTACGTCTCGGAGTGGGAGAACGGCAGACGCCACATCTCTGCTCGATATGCGAAGATTCTCCGCGCGCTCCTCGGCGTCACCGATGATGAATTGTTCAGCGACGGGCAGGCGTCGGCGGTGCCGGCGGCTGTAGGCGGATACGACGAACTCATAGGCCGGATCGATGCGGCTCGCAGTATCAGCCTGACCATGGTCGACACGTTCATGGATCAGACGGAGCTGCTGCGGACCATGGATCGGCAGATGGGTGCCGCTAGCCTGGTTGACCAGATGACCGCCCACTTGGCGACTCTCGAAGACGCCCTCACCTTCGCCGTACTTCCTGAAACCCGGCGTCCGGTTGCCCGAGCATTGGCCGGGGCGGCGACTTTGGCGGCTTGGCAGGCTCTCGATGTCGGAGCTGTCGAGCGCGCATGGCGCCACTATGAGTTAGGTAAGCGAGCTGCCCAAGAGGCCGAAGAGCCGATGTACCTCGCACACGCGACCGCGGAACAGGCCTACGTGCTCTGCGACGCGGGACGCGCGCCCATGGCTGTACAGCTGATACGCGATGCTCATCGAGTCGGCGGCAAGGCCGTGTCGCCACGCCTCGCGGCCTGGTTGTACGCGGCGGAGGCCGAGATCTGCGCCCGAGCGGGCATGCCCAAGGACTGCCAGCGCGCGCTGGAGCGAGCCATGCGGTGCCTCCCTCCAGGGGATGAAGCGCGAGACCCAGACATGCTGAGCATCTTCCTGAATGAAGGGCACCTCACTCGCTGGCGCGGCAACGTGCTCGCCCTCATAGGCGACGACGAGGCGGTGAACAGCCTCTACTCAGCACTCGACGCTTCGGACCCCACCTTCATACGGGCGTCAGCAGGACTGCGGTGCGATCTCGCACAGGCACACATGGCCCGCGAGGAGTACGACCAGGCCAAGGACCATCTGCGCCAAGCCCGTCTCATAGCGAGCCGTACGGGATCAGTACGTCAGCGACGCAGGGTGGAACACCTCATGCAGCGGTTGTAGGGGAAGCGCCGGCAGCGCGCGAATACAGGACATGCAGCAGGGCCACCAACGTGCCCGAGCCCATGAGCTCGCCGCGCGCCATGAGGCCCGGAATGTCGGAGAGAGGCACCCACGCAATATGTCCGGCCTCTTCCAAGTCTGTCGGTTCTCCGACGGGCTTGGCGCCCTGGCCCACGAAGATCTCGTGTGGTGAGTCGACCATGCCCACCATTGGTTGATACGTGACCACGTGCTCAAGAGCGTCCGGCCGCCAGCCGGTCTCTTCCTCGACCTCTCGCAGTGCCGTCTGCAGGGGAACTTCGCCCTCGTCGACGATGCCGCCCGGGAGCTCCCAGCCGAAGGAGTCGGGGACGAAACGGTAGCGCCACATCATCAGGACGCGGTCTTGGTCGTCGATGACGGCGGCGATGGCCACGTGGTGAAGCTTCACGACATGATGTTCAAAGCGCTCGACCCCGGGCGGTTCGACGTCGACAAGGCTGAGCTTCACCCAGCGGTTGTCGTAGAGCATCCGCTCCCCATGGATCTGCCACGGCTCCGTATCGGCCGGCGCTTGCGTGGCCACGGAACGATCAGGCACCCGGTAGGAGCTACGCCCATGCACCTCAATGGTGCCCTCGGCAACAAGCTTCGCCAGCACCTGACGCAGTACCGTCCGACCGATACTTAGCTCCTCGGCCAGGGTCCGCTCAGACGGGATCTTGGAGCCAGGCAGGTACTTCCCTGTCGAGATCCACTCGCGGATCGTGCGGTAGACCCGCTCCGACTTCGGTCCCATCCGGTGAGCCAACTCCTTGCGTCCCGCAATACTGATTCGCTCCAGGGTAGCCGCGCGCCTACTCACGCGAATAGGTTCGTATGGACCTCCCGGACACTCCGCCAGGCTGGACGAGTTGAGCCCTCCTCCGGCTGTGTGTAGGCGTTGAGGATGCCAGGTGGCAGCCGGGGAGAGGGCTAGCATCGGAGTGCGAAGGGAGACGACATGACCAAGATGCCGCAGCACAGCTGCAAGCAGATGGGCTGTGTCACCGCCACCAAGCCCAACGCCATTGTCACTTGGCACGTCTGTGCACCAACTCGACGGCTCGGACCGAGGCAGCTGGACATCCGCCCGGCTCCCCGGCCTGTGCCAAGGGCGGGGGCGTAGGCCCCCCTACGCGGCGGGGCCGCCCGCCTGGTCGTGTTGACCTATCCACGAGGTCCGGACCCCGGCCGGACGGGCTCGGGCCATGGGAGAGCCCCCACCGCAGGGGTGCCGGTGGGGGCTCAGGCGGTCGGCTTCCTGTAGTGCTTGCCGTCGGAAGCCGGCGGCAGCTCTATAGGGAGTACCTGCGCGGTCGGGTCGGTCCCTCTCGCTTCGCGCAGGCCTTCACATCGCGGCACAGGATGAACGTGCCGCTCCACGCGGAGCCAGTCTCAACAGCGTGGGTGACGCCGTTGTCGGTGTGCTGCTGGCAACGGGCACAGGAGCCGGATGCGGGACCTTCGGAGACGATCATCGCTCGCCGTCACGGACCTCGGTGTACGCGCCCCACAGGCCGGTGGCGACGGGGCATCGGGTCTGCCCGAACCCGCAGTCGGCACAGCCCTGCAGGTGTTCCAGGTACAGGCGGTGGGCTCGCTGTGCGCTGCCCTCAAGACGGTGGAGTTGGGAGGCTACGCGCGGGCTGTTCTGGGCGGTACCGTGAGCCATGTCGACCCCTTCCCGGTCGGCCATGCCCCGGGCCGTCGCTAGCGGCCGCGGGGCTATCTCGTACCCCGAGGTTAGCGCCAGTCTACTAGGTCTACTACCCCTATGAGGCATACGACGTATCCATGTCTCGCGAGGTAGCCACCGTCCCCCTAGTTTCCTGATCATGGATTGGCAGCCGAACGAGCCCCGGTGGCGACAGGTGTACGCACTCATGGAGGAGCGCATCGCCGATGGCACGTACCCGCCCGGCGGCCGACTTCCGTCGCTGATGGAGCTGCAGCAGGAGTTCGGGATCGCCGTGGCGACCGGGCAGAAGGTGCTGCGCCAGTTGCGCGACGACGGCCTCGCCGTGATGTATCCAGGCTTGGGGACCTTCGTGACGGAGCTACCCTCCCCGAACGGGTGACGTCCGTCCGGTCTGCTGGTCCCGGGGCGCCCCTCATCCGTACAGTCGAATATATGTACGAGTTGCCTCCGGATGCCGAGCGCCTGCAGATGCTCCGGCTGTACCTCGAGCGCCAGCTGGCGGCGGTCGACGCGAGGATCCGCAAGGTCGAGCAGCAGGCGGCCGCCCCAGCGCATGAACCGAGGATCGGCCGGGACCCGGGCGGCTGGCGTCTCCAGCACACCCCAGGTGTAGATGGTGCGGGCCGCGGCATCGTGCACCGCGCGGACTGCCCGCAGGCCGCCGGCGGCTGGCTCAGCCGGAAGGAGCTGGATCTCGCCCTCGGCATGCCCGAGGTCACCGCCTGCCCACGCTGCCAGCCCAAGGCCAAGCCCTGAACACGCAAAAGCTTCCCGCTACCCATGAGGAGCAGCGGTATCACCAGGTGAAGCCACGCTGTCAACCATCAACCGAGACAGGACAAGCCCAGCAGCAAGCAGCGCGGTAGAACTTTCTCTACTTCATCAAGGCGGCTCGCTCCGCTCACCGCGCGCGGCCCGACCGCCGGCCGGGCCTGCGCTCCTGTCTCCGCCCCGCTCCAGCCCGGCCGACGCCCGTGCCGCGCTCAGGACGATCAGCCGCCTGATGCCAGAGAAGGGGTGCGTCGCGGCTGGGGCGGTCGGCTCCGCGGCTTTACGCAGCCACTTTGGGGCGAGCCTCCAAGATCTTGGCCCCAACGTCGTGCTTTACCGGGCAGGTCCACAGACTGCCCGACGCGCCGGAAGCTTACGGGGCCAAGATCACTCGCCCCAAAGCAGCTCCAGCCCAAAGCCGCTCCGCCAACCTTGCGAGCAGCCGCGCGTTCATTAGTCTTTGAGCACGGCGAGCCCTGGCCGCGAGACCAGAACCCGCCGTACCCTGCTCTTGCGCTGTCCTCGTGTCGTCTAGCTAGACCCAGCGACCGGCACAGAGGACGTAGCACCCAGCTGTAACGATGGCAGTCGTTACAAGCAGGAACGATTCGCTTCTGGCCTTCGCCGCCTCTCGTTGGCCAGGCTCAGGGCGAAGGGGCTACGAGTGCGCGAACGCGTTCCATGAGCCGGTCCGTGTCCTTGCGGAAGCTCGGCACAGAGCGGATTCTACGCACTGCGAAGGAGATCAGCCGCAGCTCGTCCACGCCTGTATGTTCACTCACCATGGCAGGTTGGTCATGGACGTTGCAGACCTGTGCTTCCTCTAGGGCATATTTCAGGGTGTCCTCTGCAACGCCGAGGTCCTTGGCCGCCGCTCCTGTGCGTGTCTGGAGTAACTGCATGACGACTTCCTCGGGATCATGATGGCCCGGCAGATACTCCAGCCACTCTCCCTGACGACCCGGTTCAGAGCGTGTGTCTCCGTCCAGTACGCCGAGAAATGCCGCAGCCGGTCTGGTCGGTCCGAGGACACGGGCGACGGCTGCGACAGTGTCGGCGCCGCGCAGATCCTGCACGCACAGATGCGGGGCCAGCTCCGGCAGGTGGCAGCGGAGCAGTTCCTCCAGCATCAGCCGAGCGAAGCGGTCCTCGACCAGCAACACTGCCTCGGTCCGCGGGGCCATGCCCAGCTTCCGGCTGACTTGAGCAGGAATAACACCGGCGGAGATGGTTGCCTGAGCCACGGCGCCCACGCCGCGCTCGAGTGTGCGGAGAGAAGTGCTGGGCAGGCGGTAAGCGAACTCCGGGGAGTGCGACGCGAGGACGACTGACAGCTCCATTTTGACCGCACGAGCGACAATGATGTCGAGTAGCCGTTCGCGAGCGCGGGGCGAGAGAAAGTTCTCGGGCTCGTCGAGCAGTACGATGCTGCCCCGCCCCACCCCACGCAGAGCACGCAGGATGACGCAGGAAGCGAGCTCCCCCAGGCTCATCTGTTCGGGCCCGTACGTGTCGCCGTGGCGGCCGAGCTCGTAGTAGAACCAGGTGGGTGGCTCGCCGGAAGCAGGGGAGCGGCGGTCCAGCTCCTGGTGGGTGACCAGGTCGTAAGGACGTCCCATGATGGTGCCCAGTGCATGGTCGAACCAGGCGCTGCGGGGAGCCTTCTCGGCCGTGGCGCGCTCGCTTTCGAGCTCGTGTGCCGGAAGTCGGCTCACTTGGGTCAGTACATCGAAGCACTCTCGTGCGGTGTCGATGTACACACACGGAGCTTCGGCGTCGGCGAGTTCCACGTCGCCCGCCGCCTGTACGTTGCGGTCGCTCTTCTGGTGCCGTGACTGGCCCGTCAGTCGTACGGCAGCGGGGTGCGGCACACCGTCCGGCGGGGCCTGTTGCTGCAGATGGCGTGCGAGCGTTCGTAGGAACTGCGTCTTGCCCGCGCCACTCACTCCGCACAGGAGAGTGATGCCCGGCGCCATCTCGGCAGTAAGCGAGCCGAGGTGCGCATGCCCATCGATCTCGACCCTACGCAGCGGTGAACGCACCTGGCCACTCGCCAGTTTACGGTAGTGATTATTGATCTGGACCCGACGGAGGACCTCGTCATCCTCTGCGTCCCGGCTCAACTCCACTCCCCCCAGGACTTCAGTGCCCCGTCTTCCCACAGCACTTGATCGATTCCGTCTTCGGTGAACGGTGCATCATCTGCGCCGGTCAGCGCCGCGTACATGCGCAGTACGTCCGGCACGGGGGGAGTCCGGCGCGACGGGGCGCCGCCTGTCGCCACGAGGAACAGCCAGCCGATGGCATCCCGCAGCACCGTCGACTCGGGTGTGTGTGCGCCTACTGCGGCCACTTCGTTGAACCGCTCTAGCAAGGCATCGTACGGCAATTCACGGAAGGCGGTCCTGAGTGGTGGAGTCGCTCCAGGCCCAAGCTCGGCAGCTCGCCTCCGACGTTCCGGCTCCAGCCATTCGAGGAGGAACCCGAGGTGATATTCGGCGCCAGGGCCGAATGCACGCCGGGCCCGGACCACCACCAGCATCCAGCTCAGCAGTGTCGGTTTGGTGAACCGAACGGCAGGCATGTCAAGCGCGGGCAGTGACAACAGTCCCTTGAGCGCATCAGCCACCTCGTCTCGGGTCTGGTCAGCCACCGCGTCACCGGAGCGCAGTCGGTGGTTCAGTTGTTCGCTACCGACTGCCGCAGCTTGGATGCTGCCTGCTTCTACGGCGACCAGCACTCTGCTGATCACGTCCTCGTAGGCCAGGCCAACGTTCCCGAAGCCGATGCGCTCTTCCGCCAGGCCCCAGTCGGCCGCCGAAGCCACGAGGACCCGGACCTGCTCGCCGAACGAACCCGATTCGACGAGTTTGCGTCCTGCTTCGGTCAGTCCGGCTTCAGAGTTGAGCCGCAGCACGGCGGTACGCAACTCGGTGGGTGGCAATTCGTCGAGCTCCAGGAGCACCAATGGGTAGTCGTCGATCGCAGCGCGCAGCCCCTGCGGCAGAGCGTCGTATGTCTTTCCGTCGGATTCCCTCAAGGCACGAGCCGGAGGGGTGAGCCGGCCGTCGACCAACAGGTCGCCGCGCACGAATTCCTCCAGCGCCGCCAAGCGTCGCTGACCGTCGAGCAGGACTCGTGATCCGCCTGCTTCACGCGCGACGAGTAGAGTGCCGATGGGCCAGCCGCGCAGCACTGAGTCAAGGAGCACATGCTTGCGATGGTCCGACCACTCTGCGCTACTGGACAGCTCCGAGCGCTGACGCAGACTTCCGTCGCGGAGCTGGGCGAGCGCCTCGCGCACGCTTACGACGATGGGTCGGGTCGCCGACGCGCGCAGGTCGTGAGCTGGGGTCATGACGGCCGCCTCCTCTCGCGTCTGGGCTGGGTGCCGGCCTGGAAGGCTCGGGTGAATTCCATGCCTGATGGCACGATATGGCCGAGCACTGACATCCGGTGGGTCATGGTCCGAGGCCCGCCTCAGTAGTATTGCCGGATGTAGTCGTACGCCTTCTGGAACAGCTCTTCGTCCCGTTGCAGCTGGTAGCGGACCAGTGTGCGGCGCAGCGCCTTCTTCACCTCGCGCTCACCGCCCGCGGTGTGCTGCCACCCCGGGAACCGCACCGCGTTGACGATGCTGTCGATCTCCTCAACGAGCTTCGCCACCGCCACAGGTGTGCCCTCCCGACGGGACAATTCGAACAGCCGGGTGAGAGCGTACTTGCCCTGTTCCCTCGGATCCTGCTGCTTCTCATCAGCCTCGGCCTGGGCCTCTGCCCGCGCGGTCTGTTCCGCCAGGTCCAGCAGTTGGTAGAGATACTCCCGACTCACCAGCTGTCCCACCTCGTACTGCTGACGCAGTCGCTCCAACTTCTGTGCCAGGGAGTCGAAGCGCGGTTCACCGCGACGACGGCCGAGCCGTTCCTGAAGCCGGGGCTCAAGGTGACGGATCCCCCGATCGGGGACTCGCTGCAGGTACTCAGCCATCTTGGCGTCGATGATGAGCGTCTCGAGCCGTTCGGGCGGCACGTCCGCGTGGATGTGAGCGTTGACCAGCTCACGGGTTTTAGGGCCGAGCACCCGCCACAGCAGCGGGCTCGTGGCGTTGCTGGGCCGTACGGAGTTGTGCACCTTCGCAAGCCAGCGGTAGTCGATGATGTGCTCGCTCAACCGCTCGTCCGGGGCCAGCGCCTCCCAGAGCCGGGACAATCGGGCGAACGCCCCTGCGAAAGCCTGTCTTGTGCCGTCGTCGCGCAGCTTGTCCTGAGCCGCAAAAAGGGCCTCGTAACCGTCCTCGAAACGGTCGACCCCGGGGAAAAAGTCCAGGCACTTGCGAAGGGCGCCAGGGAACTGATCCCACAGCTCGTTGATACTGGTAACCGCACGCTCGACAGCCCGCTCGTCGAAGCGCATTGCCTGCCCGAGGCGCGCAAAGACCCCAAGGTAGTCCACGATCAAACCGTGTGACTTCGCCTGATCGCTGCCCGGCTGCCGGTACGGACGGTTCACGCGGCAGACAGCCTGGAGCAACGTGTGGTCACGCATGACCTTATCCAGGTACATCGTCTGGGCGATCGGAGCGTCGAAACCAGTGAGGAGTTTCGCCGTCACGATGAGGATCTTCAGCGGATCTTCCGGGTCACGGAAGCGATCCAGCAGCGCCGCCTCCTCCTCCTTGCCCCGCCCGAAGCGCTCTTGGATCTCCTGAGGCTGCCCCTGGGTGGACATCACGACCTCGCTGGTCTCTTCTCCCAGCAGCGCGTCCAGATCCCTCTTGTAACGGACGCACGCTTCCTGGTCGAAGACGACGACCTGGGCCTTGAAGCCCTCGGGTTCTACCTTCTCTCGGAAGTGACGCGCGATGTCCTCGCACACCATGCGAATCCGCTCATCAGACTTGATCAACAGTCCCATACGAGCAGCCCGATTGGCCACGGCGGCTTTCTCACGCGGGGACAGATGCTCGGCCAGCTTCTTGAACTCAGCGTCAATGACATCTCCGTCGATCTGGAAGCGCGCGTCACGCGGCTCGAAATGCAGCGGAAGCGTCGTCCCGTCACGCAGCGAATCGGCCTGGGTGTACCGCGAGAGGTAGCGGCCCTCGTCCTTCTCGTAACCGAACGTCTTGAAGGTGTTGACGTCGGTTCGGTTGATTGGGGTGCCGGTCAGACCGTAGAAGACCGCGTTGGGCAGGGCCTCGTGCATTCGCTGCCCCAGATCCCGGTCCTGGGTGCGATGCGCCTCATCGACGAGGCAGACGATGTCACGGCGGGCGGACAGGACGCGGTCCAGACTCTTGAATTTGTGGACCGTGGTGACAATGATCTTCCGCTGCCCCGTCGCGAGCATCTCCCCGAGGTTGTCACCGGAGCCCGCCGTGACCACGTTCGGGATGTCCGAGGCGCCGAAGGTGGAAGTGATCTGGGTATCAAGGTCCAGCCGGTCCACCACTATCAGCACCGTAGGCGCACCAGTACGCGGATCGGTGCGCAGCGCCTGAGCTGTGAATACCATCAGCAGAGACTTGCCAGAACCCTGGAAGTGCCACACGAGTCCCTGCCGGGGCGCGTCCGGGTCGTGCGCCGCGGCGGCGGCACGGTCGGCCATCCGCCTGCCGGCCTCGTATTGCTGATAGCGGCAGATGTTCTTGATCTTCCGGTGACGGTCGTCAGTGCTGTAGACGGTGAAGTTCCGGATGATGTCCAGAAGCGTCGACGGACTGAGTAGACCGTCGACGGCCTGACGAAGGTAGTCGGGGCCAGGTTCGGGATACTGCTTCCGCAGCCCCGGGGACCACCACGGGCTCCACAGGTGAAGGGGTAGCCGGAGGCTGCCGTAGCGCAGATCGCGTCCGTCGATGGCGAAACACAGAGCGTTGGGGACAAAGAACTCCGGTACGTCGTCCTGGTAACCGTCGAGTTGGAGCACCCCATCAGCCCAGGTTATGCCGGCACGTGTGGCGGACTTTGCCTCACCCACGACCAGGGGAATCCCGTTGACCCACAGCACATGATCGAAACGGCGTCGGGTGGCACCGCGGCAGAAGACAACCTCTGTGCTGAGGTGGTAGCGGTTGCGGGTGGGGTCATCGAAGTCGACCAGATGGATCGAGACATACTCGTGGTCTGGCCCGAAGGGCATCGACTTCTCGCCGAGCAGCCAGGAGCGAAAGTCCTCATTGGCCTTGACCACGCCCTCACCACGTGCCGACCGGATCAGCGCAGTGAGCCGGTAGAGCACCTCGTCAGCAAGCTCGGGATCGGTTGAGATGGTCGGGTTGAGACGGACCAGGGCGTCACGCAACTCGGACTCGACAAGGACATCCTGCTCAGCCCGGTCCGGCTGGGTCCCCTGCCGGACCCACGCGAGCTCCGGCAGGGCGGTGAGCCGGTCGGTGACAAATGCCTGAACCGTGTCCTTCTCGCTGAACATCCCCCGCCCCTCGCTCACCCTCAGTTGTCCCTCACTCTGCGTCTCACGCGCTGCAGTCGACTCGCGCACCCGTCGTAGCGTCCGCAGCCGCGCCTGGGCCTCGCAACAACACGTTCAAGGTGCGTTGCATCAGATTACGCGTCTGTGTCAAGTCCTCGGCGAGGTTGGTGCGCAGTTCGCGGGCGGCTTCGAGCCGCTCGACCACACGTCGTTGGATGGAGAGAGGGGGGACGGGGATCGGCTGGGCCGCAAGGAGGCCGGCGGGGAGGTGAGCCATGGATGTGGTGCGCTTGGCTACACGGGCAAATGCCCCCAGGCGCTGACAGCGGCGGAACCAGCCAAGGGCGAATTCCGGCAACACCTCATCGCCCGCGCGGAAGCGCAGCAACGTCTTCTGGAAACAGCAGTCCTCGATCTCCCCCCGATACATCGCCGCCCGGCCTACGTATTCCAAGCTCTGCCCTTCGTTGAGCAGCACGTCCTTCGGCCGCAGCGCATACTTGGCGAAGGCAGCAGCATCAAAGTTCATCTCCTGCACGTCGTCCAGAAACAGCTCGTCGTCCCCCACGTTCGCGACACGGAGGTAAGGGCGCATGTCTGCACCTGCGTGCACTTTGGGCGATCGCATAAGCCCCAGCCGCACTTCCCCCGCCTCACCCACTCGCTGCACAGGCCACCCCGGTTCGTCATAGAGCTCCGCCAACGCCACGAGCTCTGCCTGCCGCGCAGCCTCCAGCGCGGTGGCCTTCGCCCGCGCGGTGTGCTCGAACGACCACAGAAGGTCAGCGATCCGCCGTTGCTCGGCTGGCGGCGGGAGAGGGAACTCGTACTTGGCGATGTCGGGCCAGTTCACGTAGGGGTTGACTGACCCGCGTGACCAGTACTCCGAATGACGGTGAAAGGAATCCGCCATCATCAAAAAGGGCAACATCTCCGGGAGAAGCTCACCCGGCTCCGCGCTTTCCACCACGAACGTGGTGTTCGCGCAGACCCCCTCGAACTCCGCGTAGGAGACCTTGCGCAGATAAGTCCGTCGCGATCCATAGAGCACCTGACCGGGGCGGAACCTGCGGTGGAACGCAGGTCCGAGGGAGCTCCCCTTCACGTCTCCCCAACGGGTGATGTGCAGCTGCCGGGAGTCCATGTGCTCTCCGGCCACGAACCGCTCGAGCCCGTCTGCCACGGGATCCGTCGAGTCCTTCACCTGTCGAACCAGCGATCCGAAACGCACGGTGGGCCAAGCCTCTTGCTGCACGTTCACTCTCCTCCCTTCAACTGCGCGATCATCCCGGTCACGTGACGAGCCGTGTTGGTGGTGCGCACGTCCCACTCCGCGAGTGCCTGCCGCAGGGGCACCTGTTCGTCACTCGTACTGTCTGACGGGGGCGTGCCGATGATGCGGTTTATCGCTAGGTCGGCCCCTCTGCTGAGAAGCGTGTCCAGATCCATGTCCCGCGAAAAGCCGTCAATGTTCTGGCACTCGCGATACGCGGCCAGAATCTCCGCGATGTGCTCCTCACTCAGGAACGACTGACCTTGCACCCGCTCGAACAGGTGCGCCGCATCAATGAAGAGGACCTTCCCCTCCCGCTCCGGCCGCTTCCGGGTGCGCAGCACCACCACGCACGCCTCCATCGGCGAGTTGTAGAAGAGCCCTGGCCCGAGCCCCAGCACACACTCCAGGAGATCGGACTCGATCAGTTTCTCCCGCATGGCCCGCTCGTCCTCCCGGGAGAGCACGCCGTGGGGGAAGAGGATGGCGCACCGGCCCGTCTCGGGGTCCAGCGAGGCGGCGATGTGCTGGAAGAACGCGTAGTCAGCTCTTCCCTGGGGCGGTACGCCCCAGATGTTGCGCTGATAGGGGTCCCTGGCGAAGAGCGGGCGGTTCCACTGCTTGATCGAGTACGGGGGGTTGGCGAGCACCACGTCGAAGCGTTGCAGGCGGTCACCTTCGAAGAACAGTGGTTCGGCGAGAGTGTCCCCGCGCTCGATGCGGAAGTTCTCAATGCCGTGCAGGTAGAGGTTCATGCGGGCGATCGAGGAGGTCATCACGTTGAACTCCTGCCCATACAGCGTGAGCTGGCGGTGGTCCTTCCCCTGGCGCTTCAACTCGGCCGCCGCAGTGACCAGCATGCCACCTGTGCCGCACGTGGGGTCGTAAACCGTTTCCCCAGTCTGTGGTTCGAGCATCCGGGTCATGAGCCGGACCAGCGTCCGGTTCGTGTAGAACTCCTGAGCCGTGTGCCCGGAGTCGTCCGCGAACTTCTTGATCAGATACTCATACCCACGGCCGAGTTCATCCTCCGGGACCCGGGACAGGGAGAGCACCTGGGTCGAGAAGTGTTCCAGCAGGTCACGAAGAGTGGCGTCCGAGAGCCGTTCGGTGTTCGTCCACTGCGCATCCCCGAAGACTCCCCAGAGTTGGTCCGAGTTGACCTTCTCGATTGCCTTCATGGCCTGGGTGAGCGCCGAGCCGAGCCCAGAACGGGTCTCCCTTACATCTGCCCAGTGGTGACCCTCGGGGATCTGAAACTGGTAGTTCTCCTCCTTCACCACCAGCTCCGCGTCCCCGTGATAGGTGGCAAGGGCCTGCTCGCGCTCCTCATCGTGCACATCACAGATCCGCTTGAAGAAGAGCAACGGGAAGATGAACTGCTTATAGTCACCCGCGTCGATGAGTCCCCGCAGCCGGACCGCGGCTCCCCACAGGTAGTTCTCCAGCTCCCGCTGGTCCAAATGCTGCACCGTCACATTTGTACCGGGCAGCAGGTCCGCCGCGATCCTGGCGTCGCTCATCCGAGGAGCCCCCATTCCTTGAGCTGGTCACGCAGTTCGTTCTCGGCCGCCGCGGCGTCCGTCAGGGCGCTTTCCAAGGCAGCGACGGCTTCACTCAACGGGGGCAGTTCGGCCGCGCGGTCCTTTCCGACGTAGAGCGGGATGTTGAGGTTGCCGTCGTTCCTCTCGATCTCCGAGAAGTCGATCAAGCGGCTGCGTTCCTTGATGTCCGCGAAGGCGCGGTACCAGCCCAGGATGCGGGAGGTGTGTTCGGCTTCCAGCACGTTCTGTTTACTCGCCTTGCGCAGCTGGTCGGAAGCGTCGATGAAGAGAATCTTCCCCCGTTGGTCCTTCGGCTTCTTCGCGCGCAGTACGAGGACACAGGCGGCCAGCGGCGCGCCATAAAAGAGGCGCTCCCCCAGTCCAATGACGGCCTCGATCGCGTCCGACTCGATGACCTTCCTGCGGATACGGGCTTCGGTGCCGTCCCGGAAGAGGATGCCCTGCGGCAGCACAACAACCGCCCTGCCGGTGCCGGGTCGCATCGAGGCGAGCATGTGCTGGACCCAGGCCCAGTCAGCCGTGCTGCGCGGCGGAACGCCGGCCTCACCGCGTCCGTACGGATCTCTGGCCCACCCCTTCTCGCCCCACGCCTCCAGCGAGAACGGAGGGTTCGCGATCACGCAGTCAAAAGTCCGCAGACCCCCCTCCGGAGCGAAGAACCGGGGCTCGCGCAAGGTGTCTCCGCGCTCCACCCGGAAATCTTCGATCCCGTGCAGGATGAGGTTCATGCGGGCGATGCCCGAGGTCGTGAGGTTCTTCTCCTGGCCGAAGACCTTGCTCCACAGCAGTTGGGGAGCCACTCCCTTGCGAGCGAAGTGGTGGGCGACCTCGATCAGCATCCCACCGGTACCACATGCCGGGTCGTACACCGTCTCGCCCGGCTTGGGGGCGAGGATGTTCACCAACAGCTCGACCACGGCGCGAGGCGTGTAGAACTCGCCGGCCTTCTTGTTGGACAGATCCGCAAACTTCTTGATCAGGTACTCGTACGCCTGGCCAAGAAGATCCGCATCAGCCTGCGCATCGCCAAGAAAACGTGCCGAGAAATGGTTGAGGAGCGCTCGCAGCACCTGGGGAGGAATCCGGTCACGGTTTGTCCACGGTGTGTCACCGAAGATTCCGTCGAGGGTATCCGGGTTGGCCTTCTCAATTGCGCGAAGCGCGTCAATGAGTGCACGGCCGAGCTTCTCATCAGGCGCCGCTACGACATCGGCCCAGCGATGGCCCTCCGGGATGACGAAACGGTGCTGATCCGCCTTGGTCGCGAAATCACGGTCCCCGTCGGAATGCGCGAGAGCGTCGTCGAATTCCTCGCTATAGACATCGCACAGACGCTTATAGAACAGCAGCGGGAAGATGTAGCTCTTGAAATCTGCCTGGTCGACCAGCCCCCGCAGAATATGGGCAGCGCCGAGCAAATGCGACTCCAGCTCACTGAGCGTGAGCCCCCCGGCCGCATCTGGCAGCAGTTTTAGCTGCTCAGACGCTTCCTGCTGGGCCACAGCAAGACTCCGTTCTGCAAGTAGGGTAGGCGATGTCCGAAGCGTAGCGGTTGGTTCCTGCCTCTCGGACCGCCCGCCAGGGTATCCCGAAGCCATCAGCAGTCGCAGAGCAGTCAAGATCGGTGCTTGAGTCGGCCGCGACAGGGGGACAGCGGCGGCAAGGCGCGGCCACTGCGGTGCTCATGGCCGCGCTGAATCGCCTGCGCGGGCGCTTAGCTCGACATGGAACGGTCGCTGACTGAGCTCTTGCAGTCACCGCCTGCTCCTCCCAACTGGAATAGCAGCGGTACGGGTGCTGTCACCCACCGTTCACCGTCCGGTCGCGCCGTGCCGCCACTCCTCCAGCACCAGCCAGAAATCGCGCGACCAAGGCATCGACAGCGGATCGAAGTAATAGCTCCTCGCTATCGCATCCTTCCACAAGACCTCCGCACTCTCGGCTTCCTCAGCAAGGAGTCGGGCCGTAGTTAGGTGTCCCAAGGCAGCTGCGAACTTTCTCTCTTTTGCAGCGTCCAGGAGGGCCGGCCAGGTCTTCCACGTCAAGTGGTGTTCGAGGGCTCGAAGGTGATCGCTGGCCTTCCGAAGGATCAGGTCGCGGACTTCCCAGGTGATCTCTTCGTCCTTACGCTCCACTTCGCCGATCCGATCGTCGTCATCCCAGCCGTGCTCTTCGACGACTTCCCTCCAGATCGTCCACGAGCGCTCTGCTTGCTCCTTCGCGTATGCCTCTAGTCCTTCTTGAGTAAGCCGTAGAATGACGCCAGCGTCCGGATCATCGGACACGGACTCGTCCAGGGCCGCTTCGACCCCGTCTCCGTACCGGATACGGGTCAGGACCGCCAAGAGACGAATGGAGGCGTCGATGTCCTCATCCCAGACCGCGTCAAAAATGTCGACGATGTCCCGAGCCACGCCTTGCGAGTCGGTCTCGGCAAGGTGATCGTCAAGACGACCACCGAGGCCATCATCCGCGTCACGAATGCGCAAGCTGTCCAGTATCTTTTCGATCTTGGCGTCAAGCCGCCCAGTGACGGCCTCAGGGGTCTCCCGTTCCCGTCGGGCCACTTCATCGCGCTTCGTGCATTCGACTGCTTCACGCTGCTGCTCACGAGCTTCTCGGCTCGAGGGGAGGCGGGTCTGGAGTGCCCGCATCTCCTGGGCCTTGGTCAAGTCGGTCTGCTCCAGCATTTCGATGGCTTGTGCCCGGTGCCCGGCTTGCACCAAGGGATCCGATGCGATGCTGCACAGCGGACCCACGCCCGCCTTGGGGTCGCGATGCGCCACGGCTATCGCGACAGCGAGGCGGTCGGCGCTCGCGGCACCCTGATGCACGATGAGTTTCGTCACGACTTCGGGCACGTACCCGGTCGGGTGCTCGTACTCGGCAAGAGCCATTCCCACTCTCATGCGCGTCTTCAGCGGGGCCGTTTCGTCGTCCGCGAACAGCTGCGCCGTCCACACTGCCCATCCTTCCCGTACCGCATCCGCCAGCCAATCCCATTCGTTCTTGGGCAGCAGGTGCCGAGCTTCCGCGTAGCCCAAATCGTCACGGAAGCGGGAAACCAATCTGTCAGCTGCACGATGCCGTAGGCCCCGTGGCAGTTTCCTGGTGCCAGCTACGTAACAGAGGCCAAGTGTGTACTGGCCCTGTGTGTATCGAGGGCGATCGACATTGGCCCCCGACGCGCGGAGAATGCGCTGCAGGTCTTGGTGCCAAGGGCCCGGAGCCTGTACCACGAACCCGGCTGCGGCATGCGCGGCGCCGCCTCTGATCTCGCAGGCGTTGAGGCTGTTAGTGCGCCAGCTGTCGGCAAGGGTCTCGTCCGCAAGGCGAACAAGGCAGGTTTCCACGAAATCGTCGGGTTCCCGATGCCGAGCCGGAACGTCGCAGTCCGGCAGGAGTTCGGGCCGTTCGATGCGGTCCACAGGGCGCCCCCTTGATCGACAAGACTGGAATCCTACTGACTATCGAGGCGTGATGTCGTCATGATGGCTTGGGTAAGCCGATGCCGGTGAGGCAGCCGTGGAGGACGTCGTGTCGGGTACTGGAGTCGGCGTAGGCCGCGTCGGACGGCCGTGATCAGGTCGTCGGAGTCGACGAAGGCTCGGTTGGCTGTGGTGGTGCGCCGCAGCACGGACCAGAGGCCTTCGACGGGGTTGAGGTCGGGCGCGTAGGGCGGCAACTGGAAGACGGTGAGCCGGTCGCGGTCGTTGACGTAGCGGCGCATCCCGGCCGTCAGGTGGAAGTTATTCCAGACCAGCACGATCGGACCGCCGAGCTGCTGGCGGGCGGCTGAATGAGGTCTCGGTAATCCTGCCAGGAGAAGCTCTTGCGTCCGTCGGTCTGGGCATCGGGACAGGGCCGGTAATTAGCCGGGGAGGTTCGCCAGCTTTGTAGCAGGCCAGGGCGGCGACAGATAAGCAGCGGCGGCAGCGGCCTTGGACGCAGACGAGGGAGTGTGGTCGCGTGGGGACCCGGTGCGGATGGTCGGCGGCGTCATCGAGAAGTCGGCTCGTCCTCGAAGATGGGCCAGGCATCGAGCGCCGCCACGGTTCTCACCGGCAAGCCGTGGACCGCCGAGCTTGAACAGGTCGCCAAGGAACATGGGTTCGCTACGACGCTCCCCGCCGTGGCAGGGCTCGGAGATCTGCATGCGCAGTGATGGACACAGACAGCGTGGACTATCCGTGGACGGACCGCAGGCCGTCGTAAATCCATAAGGGTCTGAGCAGCGGCTTTCTCGGAGACTCAAACGGCCTCCGGAGCCGTGTGCGCAGGTTCGAATCCTGCCGGGGTTCGGGCTTGCGCGGAGGCCCGCCTAGCCGGCGGGCGTCGTGTTCGGAACGGCTGGCAAGCCACCGCAGCGCCGGGGCGACCGCTGCCGGCATCTGCGGGTGCCCATGGCGGAGCTGCTGGTCAGGGAGGTGGTGGCCTGCGGTCAGGCGTGGGCTTTGAGGGCGGCCAGGCGGGCCTCGATCTCTGCCGCGTCGCCCATGGTGTCGAGGCGCTCGAACTGGGCGTCCAGTGAGGAGTCGGCGAGTTCCTGCTGGCCGAGCGCCCTTGCCTCCTCGCGGCGGACTATCTCCTCGAAGCGGCTCAACTCGGAGGTGGGATCGAGCACGTTGATGTTCTCGGCGGCGTCCAGCATCTGGCTCTGGGCCTGGGCGGTCTTGGCGCGGGCCACCAACTGGTCGCGCTTGGAGTGGAGCTCCGTCAGCTTGACCTCCATCTGGGCGAGGCCGGACTTCAGTTTGTCGACGACCTCCCGCTGCATGGCGATCGTGGGCTCGGCGTCCTTCGCCTCGCGCCCGGCCTGGAGCTGGCGCTGCAGGGCCACCTTGGCGAGGCGGTCGAACGCGTCGGCCTCGGCTCCGGAACCGGCGGCCCGCAGCTCGTCCGCCTTTCGGCTGGCAGCAAGCGCCTTGGTGCCCCACTCGGTGCCCGCCTCCACGTCCTCCTGGTGGTCCTGCTCCAGGAGGCGCAGATTGCCGATGGTGGTGGCGACCGCCTGCTTGGCCTCGTCGATGTTGTTGCTGTAGTCGCGGATCAGCTGGTCGAGCATCTTCTGCGGGTCTTCCGCCTGGTCCAGCAGGGCATTGATGTTCGCCTTCGCCAGCTGTGCGACGCGGCCGAAGATCGTCTGCTTGGTCATGGGACCGACCCCTTCCTTGGGTTGCCGTCTGCGTACGCCTTGGCTCAGAACCTGCCGCCACCGCCCCTCCGCCCCCGCGTCCCTCCGCCGCCGAAGCTGCCGGGGCCGCCCCCACCGATCCCGCCGCCGAACACGCCCCCGCCGGCCCCACGGCCCATACCGCCGAAGATCTCCCCGAGCAGGATGCCGCCGAGCACCGCGCCGCCCATGCCGCCGCCCCCGCGGCGGCCGCCCATGGCGCCGCCGTACGGACTGCCGTACATGCGCACGTCCTGCTCGGCCTGCTGCTGCGCCGCGCGGGCCAGCGCATCCGCCCGCTGGGCCTCGGCGAGCGCGGCAGCGGGATCGGTGGGCGCCCCGGCTGCGGAGTCCAGCGCCAGTTCGAGGTGCCGCTGTGCCTCGGCGAGGCGCGTCCTGGCCTCGCTGCCCACCGCCGCACGGTGGGTCGTGATGAAGTCCGAAGCGGCGCCCACGGCGCTGCGGGCGGTGAGCAGGGCCTGGTCGAGCAGGGAGCGGGCCCTCTGGTTGCCGGCCTCGTGTTCGCGCGCTCCCGTGAGGGCCTCCTCGAGGGCCGCGTCGGCCTCCTCCACGCGGCGCAGCACGTCGATCGGGTCGTACGGTCCCGCGGCGATCCGCGTCCGCACCTCGCCGACGACCGATTCGGCGCGGGCGATCCGGCCGTGCAGGTCGGCTGTGGGGATGCCCTCGGGCGTGCCGGCGAGCATGCCCCGCGCCTCCGCGAGGTCGGTCCCGGTCTCCGTCAGCGCGCCGGGCAGCTTGCCCGCCGCCTCCGCGAGCTCCTTGGCCAGGCGGCCGACGGCGTCCACGAACGTGCCCGCCTGGTCGATGGCGCCCTCGGCGGCCCGCAGATGCACCGCGGCCGTGCCGCCCGCGTCCGCCACGATGGCCTCCCGGGCCTGGCCGAGCTGGGTCGCGGCGAACACGAGCCGGTCCCTGGCCTGCTCGACGTGGCCCGTGACGGGCTGGACCGCGGTGGGTGCGTACCGCGTGCCGAGCGCGGTGAGCGTGGCCTGCGCGGTGTCGGTGCGGCCGGTGATGTCCCGCAGCTCCGCCTCGGCGTGCTCCAGCGCCTGGGGCGCGTTCTGCTCCAGCGCGCGCAGCCGGTCGAAGCCCTCCGCCTCCGCGTCGAGCCGGCGGTTGGCCTCGGTGCACCGCGCGATGATCTCGTCCAGCATGCGGCGCTTGGCCGCGTCGTCCTCAGGCATCGCGTCGTCGAGCTGCTGCCGCAGCCGAAAGGCCGCCGTGAGCTGTGACTGCGCGTACCCGAGCGCCTCGCTGTAGGGCGCGGCCGCCTCTTCGCCGAACTGGGCGGTGGCGAAGCCGAGTTCCTCGGTGCTGGTGCGCACCGCGTCGTCCGTCTCGACGAGCAGCTCCCTGGCCCGCTGGTCGAGTTCGGGCAGGGGGACGGCCTGCTTTCCGCTCGGGCCGGGGGATCCCCAGCCCTGGGTGGTACGGGGCCCGGAGCGCTTCTTGCGCCGGGCGTACACGTACCAGGCGAAGGCGAGCGCGGCTGCGATCACCGCGACCGGCAGAACGAGATCACCCGCGCCCCTGTCGCTGCCGGCGCCACCGGGGTCGGCCTCGCCCGGGGTGATCGCCGGGGTGGGCACGGGCATGCCCGCGAGGACCGCGCCGATGCCGTCCGCCGCGCCGATGGCCGCCCCTGCCCAGTCGTTCTGCCGCAGCGCCGGTTCGACCGCGGTCTGCGCGACGTCTTGCAACTGGGCGTCGGTCAGCTGCGAGTCCTGGTCCACGGAGTACGCGTACTGCCGGTCGTGCGTGGCGACGGCCAGCAGTACGTCGTTCAGGCCGAGGCCGTTGCGCTCGGCGGTCGCGTCGGCCCAGTTCTGGGCCGAGCGGCCGGAGAAGTCACGTACGTAGGCGACGTAGAGCTGGACGCGGTGCACGTCGTCGAGGTTCCTCAGTGCCGTCCCGACGGCGCCCTGCCGGTCGCCGAGCGCGTCCACCCTGTCCGTGATCTGGCCGGTCCGCGACAGCACGATCGGATCGTCGGCGCGGGCAACTGCGGCGGGCAGAACCAGCCAGCACAGCATTGCCAGCGCGCTGATCACGGCGTACGCGGTACGCAGGGTGTGCGAGGTGCGAACGCCTCCGTGCGACGGTTCCCGGCTCCGGTACGGCCTCACTTTGTGAGCGTATTACCCCTTCTGGCCCTCCGCGACCGAGAACGCCCCGGGCTGGGACGTCCGCTTGTGGGGGCTTGACCGTCGGACATCGCCATACGAGGGGCATCACGGAGTTCACGTCACTGCTTCCGCGAGCCAGTGACCCGTGCGGTGCCTCAGCTGGGTTTGACGGGGGACTTGGGCTGGGTGGGTTGCTGCGGTTGGTCGCCCGTGCCGCCACCTCCGCCGGAGGACTTGGGCGGGGCCGGGGGCTGTTCGGGCTGTTCGGACTGCTGGGGCTGGGAGGGGGGCTTCTGAGGCTGTTCCGGGGTGCCGGGAGTGTCCGGGGGCTTGGGTTGCTCCTGCGTGCCCGGGGACTCCGGGGACTTCGGTTCCTCCTTCGGCGACTGCTCCTCGCTCTTCGGGGATTCTTCCTTCTTCGGGGATTCCCCTTCCTCCTTCTTCTGCTCCTCGCTCTTCGGGGACTCCTCCTTCGGAGACTCCTCCTTGTCCTTCTCCGGCGACTGCTCGTCCGTGCCCGGCGACTTGGGCTCCTCCTGCTTCTTCTCCTCGCTCGGCGGCGGCGCCGTCTTCCCCGGCGGTTCCAGCTGCGAGCCCGTGGACGGCGACGGCAGGACCGGCACCGGGGAGCCGGACGGCTGGCCCTTGGGGGGTTCGACCTTGTGGTCCTTCTTGCCTTCGACCTTGCCGCTGGGGCGCTCGAACCAGCGCTTGCTGTCCTGGTCGTAGAGCGTGAGCGTCTTCATCGGCTTGTCGGACGGGACGACCGCCACCAGGCCGGCCGCGCGGAAGGTGTCCCACTGGCGGCCGCTGTACGTCGGCGTGCCGTTGACGGCGTCGGGCGAACTCAGCGGGTTGCCGCAGGTGCAGCGGACCACCGGCACGCCGTGGTCGTCGACCATGACGGGGGTGCCGGCCTGGAGGATCGCCTGGTAGTCGGTGGCTTTGCCGTCCTTGAAGCCGTGGCTGGTGACGCGGGTGTCCCAGTTGAGCTGAACGGGCGTCAGCGCGCGCAGGTGGGAGGGGAGGTCCTGCGGCTCGACCTTCAGGGTGTCGGCGAAGGCCGCGGTGCGGGCCGGGTCCTTGGTGAGGTACGTGATCTGCTTCTCGACGTCGCAGGCGGCCTCGTTCTGCTTGCCGCTGTAAAGCCCCGGGTGGGCACCGCTGACCTTGAGGGTGCCGCCCGGGGCCGAGGACTCGTTGGGGGTGATGGTGGGGGTGACCGCGGTGCCCGATTCGCCCGCCGTGGACGGGGTGAAGGGGTCCGGGCCGGCCGCGGAGGCGTTCTGGAGGAAGATCTCGCCGCCGCCCTTGGTGCCGCCCAGGAACGAGAAGGCGAAGATCACCGCGACCGCCACGACCATCGCGGTGCCCGCGGTGACGAGGGTCCGGCGGGCCCGCCACCACGGGGCGGGGGGTCCGCGGTGGCGGCCGGGTTCTCCGCCCGGTGGACCCGGTGGGCCCGGTGGTCCTGGTGGCGGCGGGCCGGGGGGTGGCACCGCCGGTGGGGGCGGGGGGCCCGGTGTCACCGGTGGGTGCTCACCCGACGGCCGGCCGGACAGCGGTCCGGACGGAGGGCCGGTGGGGCGTTCGGGCGGAGGAGGTATGGAACTCACGGCACTCTCCCCAGACGTGGGGCAGCGGGAATTGAGGTCGATTCCCGTGCGCCCTCCGATTCCATTATGTGCACCCTTCCGGAAAGGCGGCAGCGGGGCATCCGTGAAGCTGTTGCCGCCGCGCCGGCTTCCGTGGCGTGACCTGCTGCGCAGGTGGCCGTGCGGGTCGGGGACGAGAATCGGTACATGGAAGCAGTGGGATACACCAGCGCGAACACCGGTCTCTTGCTGATCGACCCGTACAACGACTTCCTGTCCGACGGCGGGAAACTGTGGCCCCGCGCGAAGGCGGTGGCCGAGCAGGTGGGGCTGCTCGACCACATGCGTGAGGTGCTCGCCGCCACCCGGGCCCGCGGTATCCGGACGTTCTTCGTCGCGCACCGCCGCACCGCCCCCGGGGACTACCAGGAGTGGGAGCACCTCTCCCCCGCCCAGGAGGCGACCGTCAAGGGGCAGGTCTTCGCCCAGGGCTCCTGGGGCGGCGAGTTCCACCACGACTTCCAGCCCGTCGACGGCGAGATCCAGGTGCACGAGCACTGGTCGTCGAGCGGCTTCGCCAACACGGACCTGGACTTCCAGCTGAAGCAGCACCGGCTGTCACGCATCGTGCTCATCGGGATGCGGGCCAACACCTGCGTCGACACCACGGCGCGCTTCGGCCAGGAACTGGGCTACCACGTCACCCTGGTGCGGGACGCGATCGCCGCCTTCAGCCCGGCGGAGATGGAGGCGACCTTCGAGGTGAACGCGCCGGTCTACGCGCACGCCATCCTCACCACGGAGGAGTTCCTCGACGTGCTGCCGCCCTGCCCCGAGGAGTACGGGGCAGGGCGGTAGCGACGGGTGCGGGTCAGGGCTGCCGCGGGGCGGTGAGCCAGCGGTCGTACCAGGCCACGCTGCGGCGCAGCAGGTCCAGCAGGTGGCCGCGTCCACCGATCATGTGGCCTTCGCCGGGGTAGACGACGAACTCGTGGGGGACGCCGTGGTGGCGCAGGGCGCGGTGGAGGAAGTGGCCCTGGCTGACCGGCACATTGGTGTCGTCCTCGCCGTGGAGGATCAGGACCGGGGTGCGGACGCGGGAGGCGTACGAGACGGGGCTGACGCGGTCGTGGGCGTGGGGCCCTGGGCCCTCCCAGCCGATGCTGCCGCTGCCCGCCGACTCGCGGACGGCCCCCTGCTCGCCGGTCGCGGCCAGCATGCCCCAGTCGCTGATGCCGGCGCCCACGATCGCGGCCTTGAAGCGGTCGGTCTGCGTGACGGCCCACGCGGCCAGGTAGCCGCCGTGGCTCCAGCCGCCGATGCCGAGGCGGTCGGGGTCGGCGACGCCCTGGGCGACGAGGAGGTCGATGCCCTCGGTGATGTCGGTCCACTCGGCGCCGCCGACGGCGCCGTCCGTCGCGGTGGCGGCGAAGGCGTGGCCGTGGCCCTCGCCGCCGCGGGGGTTGGGGAGGAAGACGGCGTAGCCGGCGGTGGCGAGGAGCTGGCCCGGGGGCAGGTCGATGTGGAACTGCCATGAGTCGCAGTAGCGCCCGTACGGGCCGCCGTGCGCGAGGGTGATCAGCGGGAAGGGGCCGTCCTCGCGGGTGCGGCCGGGCGGCAGGAGGAGCAGGCCGTCGAGGGCGAGCCCGTCGGAGGCCTTGTAGGAGAGGCGTTCCTGGCTGCCCCAGGGGATGTCGCGGATCTCGGGGCGGGTGTCGCTGATCCGGGTGAGCGGGCCGTCGGGCGGTCCTGCGTGGACGTCCTTGGGCTCGTACGCGGTGCCCGCGAGCACGGCGACCGTCCCGCCCGTACGGCTCGCGGTGAGCGCGTGGACGATGCCCGGGCGGGTGTGCAGGCGGCGGAAGCGCCGCTCGCCGGGGTCCAGCCGGAACAGCGCGGTGTCCAGGCCGTCGGCGAAGACGGCCAGGGGCGGGCCGTCGGCGACCTGGAGGAGTTCGGTGGGGCAGACGGTCATGCCGGCGGTCAGGTCGCGGGCCTCCGGCCGGGGCCGCTGCTCCGGGTCGGCCGGGATCGCGCGGTCCAGGACGGCCGGGGAGCCGACCAGGCCGGGCGGGGTGGTGGCCAGGTGGGCGAGGTGCCAGCCGTCCTCGGCCCGCCACCAGACGGGGCGCTGCGCCGCGTGCCCGGCGGGGCCGAGGTCGTGGACGGTGAAGGTGGCGGTGTCGACGAAGTGGAGCTCCGCGGTGAGCGAGCCGGGGTCCTCCTCCGCGCACTCCCAGGTGAGCACGGCCAGCATGCCGCCGTCGGGGCGCTCGGCCACCTCTACGACGTGCCGGTCGCCGAGGGTGTCGACGGTGCGGACGGCGCCGCTGTCGAGGTCGAGGAGGCGCAGGCGGGCGGAGGGCTCGGGGCCCGTCCGCTCGGTCCACACCATCACGTCGTCGTCCTCGGCCTCGTCGGGTTCGTCGGCGGCGATCAGGGCGACGGTGCGGCCGTCGGCGAGCGGCAGGTGGTTCGCGATGCCGCCGGGCCAGGCGGTGAGGGCCTCGGCGGGGCCGTCGGGTCCGCCGTCGGCGGCGAGGCGTACGCGGTGCAGTTGCCCGGCGGTGACGAAGAGGACCGCCGCCGAGTCCGGGGTCCAGCGCGGGGCGCCGATCCAGCTCGTGCCGTCGGTCAGCTGCCGCGCCGGGGCGCCGCCGTCGGCGGGCACCGCCCACAGGGCACTGGCCAGGCGGTCCGCGATGGCGAGGGGCCGCGCCGTGTGGACGACCGTGCGGCCGTCCGGGGAGAGGGCCGGGAACATCGGTATGACGCTGTCCAGGACCGTCCGTGCCACGATGTCGCTCTGTACCGTCAATGTGCCCTCCGTAGCGTCCACTTGGGTCTACGCCTTCCTTCTGGGAACCGCGCACATCCTGCCGTAGCCCGCGACCCCTGGATAGGCCGAAGGATCATGGAGCTGTCGCGCCGGCGAGGCCGAACCGCCTGGCGAACGGCTGCCCCGGCGCCCTGCCCGCGGCTGGGGGTGACCTGCTCCCCGGGTGCGTGCGCACGCGGGTGATCGCGCCGGAGCGCAAGGAGTTCGCGGTCGGGCGGTGAGGTCCGGGCTGCCCGGTACGGGCCCCTGGTGAGGGGTCGCTCCCTATGCTGTGTGCTGCGGCTGGGCGCGGGGAGGGAGCGACCGGGTGACGCTGGTGGAGGGGGATCCGCGGTCCGTCGGCGGGTACCTGCTGGAGGGCAGGCTGGGCACGGGCGGGATGGGGGTCGTCTACCTGGCCAGGTCGGTGTCGGGGAGGGCGCTGGCGGTCAAGGTGATCCGTCCCGAGTTCGCCGAGGACGCCGGCTTCCGGGACCGGTTCCGGCGCGAGGTGGCGGCCGCGCGGCGGGTCAGCGGGGCGTTCACGGCGCCGGTGGTCGACGCCGACGCCGACGCGGAACAGCCGTGGCTGGCCACCCTGTTCGTACCGGGGCCGGCACTGTCCCGGCGGGTCGCGGAGCGGGGGCCGCTGCCGCCGGAGGAGGTCCTGAGGCTGAGCGCGGGTCTGGTGGAGGCGCTGCGCGACATCCACCGGGCCGGGCTGGTCCACCGCGACCTGAAGCCGGGCAATGTGCTGCTGGCGGAGGACGGGCCGCGCGTCATCGACTTCGGGATCGCCCGGGCCGCCGGCACCGAGCGGCTGACCAGGACCGGGACGGTGGTCGGCACGCCCGCCTTCATGGCCCCCGAGCAGTTCCGCGCGGGCGCCGTCGGCCCGGCGTGCGACGTCTTCGCGCTGGGTTCCGTCCTGGTGTACGCGGCGACCGGCCACGGCCCGTTCGACGGCGACAGCTCGCACGCGATCGGGTTCCGTGTGGTGTACGAGGAGCCGGACCTGACCGGGCTGCCGGAGGAACTGCACGCGTTCGTGGCGCCGTGCCTGGCCAAGGACGCGCAGGAGCGCACCTCGGTGGAGGAGCTGCTGGCCTTCCTGACGCTGGCGCGCGCCGGGGGATCCGTGCCGGACCCGGAACCCGCCCCGCCGGAGCCTGAGGAGCCGGAGCCCGACGAGCCGGAGGCCGACGAGCCCGGGTCCGGGCCCGGCCCGGAGCACTCCCCGACCCTGGCCGACCGCCCCCGGGACACCGCCACACGGGTCATCCGCCCGGTGCCGCGCCCCGGGGCGTTCGGGCCGCCGCCGGTGGACCGGGCGGGGCCCACCGGTCCGGTTCCGGCACCGCGCGGGCGGGCCCACGGCAGACGGGTGGCCCTGGCGGCCGGCGCCGTGCTGGTCGCCGCGTCGCTCGCGGTGGGCGTCCCCCTCCTCGTCGACCGCGACGGCTCGGGCGGCAAGGACGGGGACGGCGCGGCGGCGCAGGGCCCTTCGGGGAAGCGGGGAGCGTCCTCCGCGGAAGCGTCCTTCTCCTGCCCGGGGGCCCGGGGCGCCCTGGTGGGCGGCGGGGCGAGCGCCGTGAGGGAGGCCGTGGAGGCGTGGACCGCCGGTTTCCAGGCGGCCTGCCCCCGCTCCACGGTCTCGTACCAGCCGACGGGCTCGGGCGCGGGAACGACGGCGTTCCTGCAGGGGACGGCGGACTTCGCGCTCTCCGACGTGCCGCTGGCGACCGGGGAGGTCCTGCAGTCCGGGAAGCGCTGCACGGGCGGCGGCAAGGCCGTCGACCTGCCGCTGCTGGCCACACCGGTGGCGGTCGTCTACCACCTGCCGGGGGTGGACGGGCTGGTGCTGGACCCGCCGACGCTGGCGAAGGTCTTCGACGGGCGGATCACCCGCTGGAACGACCCGGCGATCGCCGCGCTCAACCCGGACGTCGCCCTGCCGTCCCGGGCGATCACGGCCCTCCACCGGGCCGACGCCACCACCAGCACGAGGACGTTCACCGGGTACCTGCGGGAAGCGGCGCCGGACGCGTGGGCCTACGAGGCGACGTCCGACTGGCCGCGGAGCGGCGGAGAGGGCGTGGCCCGCGCGGACGGGGTGGCCGCGCGGGTCGCGCAGGAACCGGGGGCGATCGCCTACCTGGACTTCGCCTCTGCCGGAGGGCTCGACGCGGTACGGCTGGACACCGGGGCGGCCGAGCCGGTGCCGGCCGCCGTCTCCACCGCCACGCGCGCCCTGGCCACCGCGCGGACGGCGGGGAGCGGCGGCGGCCTGGCGCTCGACCTGGCCGGCACGGGCCCGGCCCCCGGCGCCTACCCGATCACCCGGGTCGGCTACGCCGTGGTCTGCGACAAGGGCAATGAGCCCCGCTCCCTGGAGACGCTGAAGGCGTTCCTGCTGTACGCGGTCAGCGGCCCGGGGCAGACCGCCGCCGAGCGCCAGGGCCACGCCCGGCTCCCGGCGGCGCTCGCCGCGAAGGTGCGGGACGCGGTACGAGGGCTGGGCTGAGCAGCCGGAGGCCGCCGGGGTTGTCGTAGGCGTTGATGGCGGTTGGCGTCGGCGCCTTCGCGCCGGGTGCGGCACCGCTGTCGCGGCTCGGCTCCGGCCGCGTCGACCACGGGCTCAGCGGTTGTTCACAGCGGGCTTCTGGGACCGCGCGGCGGCGATGCACAGCGTGCTCGGTGCCCATTCCGTGAGCGGCCTGGGCCGCGGTCTCACGCCGGCCCGGTCGGCCGCGCCGTGGTCCGCGACGAGAGGAGGGAACGCGCCCGCGTGCCGCGCGCGGACGTGCGGGCCCGTGGGGGATGGCGACATCCGGGCGCATATGTTAGGCAAACCTAACCTACGTCTCGCGGAGATCCGGATGCGCAGCAAGACCACCGCCCCCCTCGCTCCCGCCCGGCCGACGCATGCCGAACGCATCCGGTCCGTCCTCGCCTCGGCCCACTCCATGACCGTGGTCACCGACCAGGAGCGCACGGAGGTGACCCGGCTGACGGCGCGGGCGCTCGCCGGTCACGTCCATCTGCACCCCCTCGAGACGGCCTTCGTCCCCGAGAGCACCCCGTCTCGCTGGAGTTCACCGACGTCGCCCCCACCCCCGTACGCGACCGGGTGCGGGCCCGGGTGACCGTCACCGGCTGGACGGCCGCGCCGTACCGGGCGGACGCCCCGGACAGCCAGTGCGTGCAGTTCGTGCACGCGAGGCTGGATACGGCGGAGGGCACCGCCTCCGTGGGCCTGGCCGAGCTGACGACGGCGGAGGCGGACCCGCTGGCGACGGCCGAGGCGGGGATGCTGACGCACCTGGTGGACGACCACGCGGAGCTGGTGCCGCTGCTCCTGCGGCTGGTGCAGCCGGCCCCCGCCCCCGGCGCGCGGCAGGTCCTGCCCGTGGCCGTGGACCGCTACGGGATCACGCTGCGCGTGGAGTACGCGAACGGCCACACCGACGCCCGCCTGCCGTTCCCGGCCCGCCTGCAGAACGCGGACCAGGCGGGGAGCCAGATCCAGGCGCTGCTCAACAGCGCCCGCCGCGCGTCGCACCGGGGACGGCTGTTCGCCGGCTGGTGACCAGGGGCCGCGGACGCCGCCCCTCCGCGACCCCGGCCCCCTGTCACACCCCTCTGTCACATTGGACGCGACCGGTTCGTCAGTGCGCCGAGGGAAGCCGGGGGAACGCGACGAGGGAATGGGACCGATGGACGACAAAGAGTTCCTGGCGGAGCGGTTCGAGGAGAACCGGGCGCACCTGCGGGCGGTGGCGTACCGCATGCTGGGGTCGCTGGCCGAGGCGGACGACGCCGTGCAGGAGGCGTGGCTGCGGCTGAACCGGGCCGGGGCGGACGGGATCGGGAACCTGGGCGGCTGGCTGACGACCGTGGTGGGCCGGGTGTGCCTGGACATGCTGCGCTCGCGGACCTCGCGGGGCGAGTCGTCGCTGGACGACGTACGGGTGCCCGACCCGGTGGTGAGCCGGGAGGACGCGGCCGGCGACCCGGAGCAGGCGGCGCTGCTGGCGGACTCGGTGGGGCTGGCGCTGCTGGTCGTACTGGAGACGCTGTCGCCCGCCGAGCGGCTCGCCTTCGTGCTGCACGACATGTTCGCGGTGCCCTTCGAGGAGATCGCCCCGATGGTCGGGCGCACGCCGGCGGCGGCGCGGCAGCTGGCCAGCCGGGCGCGGCGCCGGGTGCAGGGGGCAGCGCCGGTGCCGGACGCGGACCTGGGCCGGCAGCGGGAGGTGGTCGGCGCGTTCCTGGCGGCGTCGCGCGCGGGTGACTTCGAGGCCCTGGTGGCGGTGCTGCACCCGGACGTCGTGCTGCGCGCGGACACCGGCGCCGCCTTCCCGGGGGCGGCCCGGGAGCTGCGCGGCGCGCGGACGGTCGCGAGCCAGGCGCTCTCCTTCCGGCGGGCGGCCCTGCACGCACGGCCGGCACTGGTCAACGGGGCGCCGGGGGTGGTCGCCGTGGCGGAGGGCCGGGTGGTGTCGGTCATGGGCTTCACGATCGTGGACGGGCTCGTCGTCGAGCTGGACATCCTGGCCGATCCCGAGCGGCTGGCCGGGCTCGACCTGGCCGCGTTCGGCGAATAGCTCACTTGTTCGATTGAGGGGTTACCCTGGACGCATGACCGCACCGCTCCAGGGATCGCTCTTCGACCAGAGCGACGAGTTGCTGCTCGGTCCGCTGGACGGCCTCCGGCGGACCGGGCTCGGCAGCGGCGCATGGCTCGACCTGCTGCCCGGATGGCTGCAGGGGGCCGACGCCCTGTTCGAGGAACTGGCCGGCTCGGTCCCGTGGCGGGCCGAACGGCGGCAGATGTACGAGCGGGAGGTCGACGTGCCCCGGCTGCTGGCCTTCTACGGGGAGGGCGACGGGCTGCCGCACCCCGTCCTCGACGAGGCCCGGGCCGCGCTCGACGCCCATTACGCGGACGAGCTCGGCGAGCCCTTCGTCACGGCGGGGCTCTGCTTCTACCGGGACGGCCGGGACAGCGTCGCCTGGCACGGGGACCGGACCGGACGGTCGGCGACCCAGGACACGATGGTGGCGATCCTGTCCGTCGGCGACCCGCGCGACCTGGCGCTGCGGCCCCGCGGCGGGGGCGCGGCCTCGATGCGGCTGCCGCTCGGGCACGGCGACCTCGTGGTGATGGGCGGCTCCTGCCAGCGGACGTGGGAGCACGCGATCCCCAAGAGCACGCGCGCCGTGGGGCCGCGGATCAGCGTCCAGTTCCGCACGCGCGGCGTCCGCTGACTCCTCGCCCCGCACCCCGGTGCCGTATCCGTACAACCTTTCGCCCGCGGCCGTGGGTCAACGTCTGCGAGGCCCGGGAGCGGGGTCCAGGGGATGACGGGGAGGGGCCATGGGGCGGGGACGGACGGCGCGGCGCGCCGGGAGAGCGGTGGCGGCCGCGGTCGTGGTGGGCGCGGTCGTGCCGACGGCCGTCGTGGGGACGGGTGCGGGGAGCGCCGCGGCGGCGGCACCGGCGGTGGTGTGCACCTCGGGCAAGGCGGGGCTCGCGGCGAAGCTGAGCGCCGACATCACCGGTGCGCTGCGCGGCAGGACGGCGACGGTGGCCCTGTCGCTGCGGGACCGCAGGACGAAGACGGTGTGCACGCTCCGCGCGGACCAGCGGTTCGACTCGGCGAGCACGGTGAAGGTGACGGTGCTGGCCACCCTGCTGTGGGACAACAAGAAGCGCAACCGCTACCTGACGGCGCGTGAGGTGAAGCTGGCCACGGCGATGATCACCAAGTCGGACAACGCCGCGACCACGCAGCTGTGGCGGCAGCTGGGGGTGGCCAAGGTGAAGGGCTTCCTGAAGGCCGCGGGCATGACCCGCACCGTGCCGGGGAGCAACGGCTACTGGGGGCTCACGCAGATCACGGCGAAGGACGAGCAGCGGCTGCTCGACCTGGTGACGGCGAAGAACGCGGTGCTGAGCGACAACTCCCGGGCGTACATCCTGAAGCTGATGAACAAGGTGGTCGGCACGCAGCGCTGGGGCACCCCCGCCGGCGCCCCGCGCGGGGTGACGGTCCACGTGAAGAACGGCTGGCTGCCGCGCGCCACCCACGGCTGGCGGGTGCACAGCCTCGGCGCGTTCACCGGCTCGGGGCACGACTACTCCCTCACGGTGCTGACGCAGGACAACCGCACCATGAACACCGGGGTCGCCACGATCGAGGCGGTCGCCCGCGTCGTCCACCGGGACCTCGACCCGGCGGCCACCGCCGCGGGGACGCAGTCGACGACGCGTACGCCGCAGGAGGCGATCCCCGCCGTCCCGCCGGGCACGTAGCGGAGCGGAACCGACGGCACGACAGGCGCCCCCGCGGGGGCGCCTGTCGGCGTTCGCGTGGGCGGTTACCGGACAGGTGTAGTCCTCACCTGACGTGTGCGGCCCGTCGCGCAGCGCGGCGGGAGCCCTCCCGCACAGCGGAATGAAAGGTTCCACACCGGGAATCGGGATGTCTTGTGAGACGGCTGTGGAGACCGGAATCCTGCCTTGCCGGTCACGGAACGGCCTCGGAATACTCGACGGCGTTGCTTGGCGTGGACACGCATTCTTTTCGGGATGTGACGCCTTGCACCGCAAATTCCTCCGGGTTGGCGGTAGTTGAGCCGGCCCATCCCCCCACGTGGAGGTACAGGACTTGAAGCATCGTCGAATATCCGGGCGGAAGGCCGTGCTCGCGGGCAGCGGGGCTGCGGCCGTGCTGGCGGCACTGATCGTGCTGCCGCAGGCCAACGCGGCGCCGAGCCCGGCGCCCGCCCCCAAGAGCCTCACGCCCGCCGCCGCGGTGACCCTGGCCGCGCACCTCACCTCGCAGCTCGGCACCGAGGACACCGCGGGGTCGTACTACGACGCCGCGAGCGACCGGCTCGTCGTCAACGTGCTCGACACCGCGGCCGCCGACACCGTCCGCGCGGCGGGCGCCGTGCCGAAGACGGTCGCCAACACCATGGCCGAACTGCGCTCCGCCACGCGCACCCTGGGCCTGGAGGCCCGCATCCCCGGCACGGCCTGGTCCGTCGACCCGCGGACCAACCAGGTGGTCGTGTCGGCCGACCGGACCGTGTCGGCGGCCGGGATGGCACGGCTCGGCAAGGCGGTCGACGGGCTCGGCGCCGGGACCGCCCGGATTCACAAGTCGAAGGGTGAGTTCAAGCCCTTCATCGCCGGCGGCGACGCCATCTTCGGCTCCGGCGCGCGCTGTTCGCTCGGCTTCAACGTCGTCAAGGACGGGCAGCCGTACTTCCTCACCGCGGGTCACTGCGGCGTGGGCATCAAGAGCTGGTCGGACAGCTCCGGCGGACAGGAGATCGGCTCGGTCGAGGCCGCGACGTTCCCCGGCCACGACTACGCGCTGGTGAAGTACACCGGCACCGGTGTCGACCACCCCAGCGCGGTCGACCTCTACAACGGCTCGACGCAGGAGATCACGTCGGCGGCCACGCCGACCGTCGGCCAGGCCGTGCAGCGCAGCGGCAGCACCACCCAGGTGCACGACGGCACGGTCACCGGGCTCGACGCGACCGTCAACTACCAGGAGGGCTCGGTCTCCGGACTGATCCAGACCGACGTCTGCGCCGAGCCCGGCGACAGCGGCGGCGCCCTCTTCTCCGGCAGCACCGCGCTCGGCCTGACCTCCGGCGGCAGCGGCGACTGCACCGGCGGCGGGGAGACGTTCTTCCAGCCGGTGACGGACGCGCTCGAGGTGTACGGGGCCGAGATCGGCTGACCCTTCGCGACGCCACGGCGCAGCGGCGGCGCCGGACACCCCTCCCCGGGACCGGGAGGGGGTCCGGCGCCGCCGCCGTCGCCGTGGGGACGGGGCGAGAACGGGCGGGAAGGGGCGGGAACGGGCCGGTCAGCCCTGCCGGCCGGGGCGGAACTCGCGTACGGCGCGCGCCTGACGGGCGAGGGCGAGCAGCAGGCCGTCCTCGGTCCACACGGCGCTGTCCTCCACGGCCCAGCCGCCGCCCGCATGCTCGGTGCGGCTGCGGACCAGGGCCCAGCCCTGCGCGGGCGCGGCGTCGAGGACGTCGGTGAAGTGCACGGTCAGCTCGGCCGTCGGCACGGGGCGAGGCTCGGTCCACACCGCGAACAGCGCGGGCGGCAGGGCGTCGGCGAGGACGACCAGCGCCTCGGCGTCCACCGGCCGCCCGTCGGCGAACCGCATCCAGGCGAGGAGTTCGGCACGCTCCCCGCCGGCCAGGGGGCGCGCGTCGCCGGCCGGGCGGATCTCCAGGTGGGCGGCGAACGCCGCCGGCGAGCGCGGCAGGGTGAGCGGCGGGCAGGCGCCGGGCGCGGGGACGTCGGGCGCGGGCGTGCCGGTGTGGGCGGGGCCGGGTTCGCTCCGTCCGAACACGGCGGTGCCGGTGAGCGCCGCGGCACCGTCCTGCAGGGCGGTGACCGAGGACACGGACGTACGGCGCCCCCCGCGCAGGGTGGTCGCCGCCAGGCGCAGCGGGCGCTCGTCGACGGGGGCCAGGAGGTGCGCGCCGAGCGTTCGGACCGGGAGGCGCCCCCCGTCCGCGCGGCCAGGTCGTCGCGCATGGCGGTCAGCGCGAGGGCGGCGACGTAGCCTCCCTGCGCCCCGTTCCAGGACCACCAGGAGCGGTCGATGCGGACGGTGCCGGTGGTGCCCTCGGTGTCCGCGTCCGCGTCCGTGTCCGTGATCGAGGCGGGCATGACGTCCCCTTGGGAATGTGGGTTCGCTGTCCGGTCCACGATAATCCAGTGAGTTGGACATTCAAATCAACTCGACGGGAATCCCGGCGGGGTGACGGGGGCGGTCCGCACGGTCACGGACGGCGACCGGGGATGGGTAGCCCACAGCGGCGTCCGACGGCGGTCACGTGGCCGGTTCCGGGACGCCGGTGGCGACAGGGCGTTCAGTGCGGCGTCGCCCGCGAGGGGACGTCGTGGTGCTGGTGCCCGCCCGTCGCGAGCATGCGGACCTCCCCCCGGTCGCTGATCTCCGCCTGGACGATGCCGGTGTCGTCGCTGTACACCGGGTGCCCCCCGGCACCCTTGCGCTCGGTGCGCTTGACGACCACGGTGTCGCCGGAGACGGGGAAGGTCAGATCGTAGGTTTCGGCATGACTCATGAGGGGAACCTCCTGTCTCCGCCCATATGACGATTTATGCCCAGAGAATCCCTGGCCAATGACACCGGTCATGACGTTCGCTGTGGCGCCGGGCCGACCCCCTGGGAGAGCATGGAGCGGTGTCGATCATCAAGGGGGAACGCATGGCGCACCTCACCCACCTCGCCGCTCCGGAGGGTGTCCCGCCGGGCACCGGTTACAGCCACGTCGTGTGGGGCGAGGGCCGGTTCGTCGCCGTCTCGGGCCAGATCGCGGTGGACGATCGGGGTGAGCTCGTCGGGCCGGGCGACCCGGCGGCGCAGGCGCGCCAGGTCTTCGGCAACCTCGACCGCTGCCTCACGGCCGCCGGGGCGGACTGGGGCGACGTGGTCAAGCTGACCTTCTTCGTCACCGACGTCGCCTTCCTGCCCGCGGTCCGCGAGGCGCGCGACGCGTACGTCGACACCGAGCGTCCCCCGGCCAGCTCGGCGGTGCAGGTGGCCGCGCTCATCCGGCCCGAACTGCTCCTGGAGGTCGAGGCGTTCGCGATCGTCCCGGCCGCGTCCACGACCCCGGCGGCCCGGCCGTGACATTGGTCCCGGAGCGGTTCAGCGTGGCGGCGGCGGCCCGCCGCCTGCCCCCGCCGGGGCCCGGCGAGCCGCCGCGGCTGTGCCTGGTGGACACGGCGGCGAACGCGGCCGCCGCCGTCCACCTCGCGCCCGGGCTGCTGGACCGGGAGGAGCGCGAGCGGGCCACGGCCTTCCGCTTCGACCGCGACCGCACCAGCTACGTCACCGCGCACGTGGCGCTGCGCCTGCTGCTGGCGGCGTACCTGGGGACCCCGCCCGGCAAGGTGCCGCTGACCCGGGAGACCTGCCCGTCCTGCGGCGGCCCGCACGGCCGGCCCGCGGTCGAGGGCGGCGCGCCGCACTTCTCGCTCTCGCACTCCCGGGAGCTGACGCTGCTGGCCTTCGCCGCGACCCCGGTGGGGGTGGACGTGGAGGCGCTGCCCGGCCAGGAGGCCGTCGACGGCGTGTGGCGCTCGCTGCACCCGGCGGAGGTGGACGAGCTGGGCGGGCTGCCGCCGGCGGAACGCCGCGAGGCCTTCGCGCGGGCGTGGGCACGCAAGGAGGCGTACCTGAAGGGCCTGGGGACGGGCCTGGCCAGGGACCCGTCCGAGGACTACGTGGGCTCCGGACCCGCCCCCGCCACGGGCCCCGAGGGCTGGTCGCTCTCCGACGTCGCCGTCGGGGACGGCCACCGCGCGGCCGTCGCCGTACGGCTGGCCCAGGGCCTGTCGTCAAAGTAGTGCCGGCCGCCCGGAGGGCGGGCCCCGCGGTTCCCCCAGCTCCGCTGGGAGGTACCCCCAAGTGCGGTGCATCGCAAGGCGGAGAGCCGTCCTCGTAGTGGGCTACTCGGACGACTCGACAACTCCCCCGGGCCGAGGGTTGGGGAGTGCCGTGCCCGGGGGCACCTCCCAGCGCCAGCTGGGAGAGCGCCGCGGAGCAGGCAGGACTTTGACGAATGGCCCTAGCGCGCGTACTCCTCGGCGAGGAAGCGCATGGTCTGGTCGACGAAGACCCGCATCTCGCGGGAGAGGTTCTTGCCCCGCCGCCAGGCGATCTGGGTGTGCACCTCGAAGGGCACCGGCCACGGGAGGGTCACCAGCGTGCCGGCCTCCAAGGCGTCGGCGACGGTGGCGGTCGGCAGCAGGCTGATGCCGAGCCCCGCCGCGACCCCGCGCTTGATGGATTCGATGGTCCCGAACTCCAGGAAGGGCAGCGACTCGCCCGTACCGTCGTTGAGTTCGGCCTCGAACAGCTCGCGGTAGGCGCAGCCGGCCTCGGCGGAGATCACCTGGACCTGCCGCAGGTCATCGGTGGTGATCTTGTGCGCCCGGGTGAGCGGATGGCCGGGTGCGGCGACCACGGTGAGCGGCTCGGAGCCCAGGACCTCGGTCTGGACGCCGGGGTGCTGGGTCTCGGCCTCCATCAGGAAGCCCATGTCGAACATGCCCTGGCGCAGCGCGTGGCAGGTCTCGGCGCACAGGCTGGGCCGCAGCACGATGTGCAGGGCCGGGTAGCGGTGGTGGAAGAACTCCAGTAACGGGGGCATCCGGTAGGAGGTGATGCTCTCCATCGAACCGATCGTCAGCACTCCCGAGGGCTCCTCGGAGCCCAGCGTCGCCCCGCGCGCCTCGCCGGCGAGGGAGAGCATCTGCTCGGCGTACGGCAGCAGCCGCTGGCCGGCCTCGGTGAGCTGGATACGGCCCCCGAGACGGTCGAAGAGGTCGACGCCGAGCGACATCTCCAGGCCCTTGATCTGGGCCGTGACGCTGGATTGCGCGTACTTCAGTTCCGTCGCCGCCCGGGTGAAGCTGAGCAGCGTCGCCACCTTGTGGAACGTCGCCAGCTGCCGAATGTCCATTGACCCCTCCCGTGGTTCGGCTCGCGCCGGATCAATACTCCCTCCACAGGAAATCAAGCCGCCGGTGCCGGGCGCCAGAACTCCGGGTTGTCTGATCGAGGACAACGCCCGTCAGCATTCGGACACATCACCTCCGGCGGGATCGGGGGGAACGGCATCGCCGTCGGGGATCAATCCCTGGCGGCCGATCAGCAATCCCGCCTGGAATCTGCTGGTGGCGCCGAGTTCCTCCATGATTACGGATATGTGGCGGCGGCATGTACGGGTCGCCATCCCGAGGCGGCGGGCGATCACCTCGTCCTTCAATCCCATGGCCATCAGCCGCAGAATTGACAACCGCAGGTCCTCCGTGACCTGCTGGTATTCGGCGGTCCGGCCGACGTCGAAGGGCTGGCTCCCCTGCCATATGGACTCGAACGAGCGGCAGAGATAGGCCACGAGCGTGGGATCGGAGACAATCGCCGCACCCGGCGGTTCCTTTCCCTTCCGTTCCTTCGGAATGAACGCCAGTCTGCGGTCGTAGATGATCAGCCGCTCGGAGAGCTCCTCGGCGGTACGGACCTCGGCGCCGCCCTCGCAGATCTGCCGCACATAGGTGCGGGTGGCGAGGCTGGTGCGGGCGGTGTGCTGGTAGAGCGTGCGGATGCGGATTCCGCGGCGCCGCATCTCCAGGGTCTGCACCAGGTCCTGTTCGAGCAGTTCCGCGCTGCGGCCGCCGCCGGGCTGCAGGCTCATCCGCTCCTCGGTGCAGCGGCGCCGCGCCAGGTCGATCTCCCTGCGCACTTCCTCGAAGTCGTCCAGCACCCTGACCGGCACGTCGTCGGGGGCGGCCCGGTCGCTCGTGCGGTAGACGGCGGACAGCGCCCGTAACTGGCGGTGGATCGCGGCGATCTCCTGCCGGCGGTGGGCGATGGACAGCTCCAGCGGTGTCACCAGTTCCGCTTCCGCGACGTCAGGGTCGAGCGCCACGACGGAGCGGCCGGAGCCGATGCGGCCGAGCAGCCGCAGCTCCTCCAGGGTCTTGCGGGCCTCGGCGACCAGGTCGACGCCGACGCCCAGCTCGGCGGCGATCTCCTCATCCCTGAAGGCACCGTCTCGCAAAGCGCATTCGTACGCATCAACAGCAAGGTCGTCCAACAGGCGATGCTCGTCCACCGATCACCCACCCCATGCCCGATTTGCCGCTATCCACTTGTTGCCGCTCCATCATAGGACACTTCCGGCGGCTCGAACTCGATCTCCGGGACTGACACCTTGTTCTCGTGCCCACAAAGGGCACGACGGACAAGCGATGTGGGGGGATCCACGATGATGAACACTCGTCATTTACTTGCCCGGGGCTTCTCGGTGATCGTCCTGGCGGCCGGAGTTGTTTACTCCGCCACCACTCCGGTGGCCCCGGTCGTTTCCGGCGGCAACGGGCCGCGGAACGTCACGCTGGCGGATGACAAGTGGGACGTGGCTCCGATCGGTGGCGCCGACACGCATTCGGCCGACGGCCACCACGCCTGATTCGTCACGGAATTGGTTGAAGGAGAAATCATGTCGTCGAATGACCCCATGACCGCACCTACCGGTGCCCCGGAAGAGGAATCCGGCACTCTGCACTGGCCGGGGCGGCACCGCTAGCCGCCCGCCGCCCGCGGCGTCCGGCCCGCCCCGGGGCCCGCGGCTCAGTGGTGCACGCGGCGGTCGCCCGGGGTCACCCGGTACCTGATGTCCCACAGGTTGCGCCGTACGTACGTGCGCTGGAGCCAGCGGTCCCGGCCGTCGTAGCGGGCGGTGAACTCCGAGCGGGCGTGCACGCCCTTGCGGTTGTTGACCAGCAGGGCCGTGCCCGGCTCCAGCCGTACGGCGTGCGCCGTCGCGCGGCAGGCCTCGTGCAGCAGTTCCAGGGCCGCGGCGGCCCCCCGGGTCAGGGGGCGCACGCCGTTGGCGGAGACGGCGATCCCGGGGAAGTCCCGGGAGCCGCTGACGATCGGCACCGGGTCCGACAGGACCTCCGCACCGCCCGCGACATCGCGGGTGTAGCTGCCCGGGGCGTTGAGCCGGAACAGCGGACTGCGCAGCGCCTCCAGCGCCCCGTCCGCCAGCTGCCCGCAGATGTCGCGGGCGTCCGCGTAGTAGGTGGCCGCCGTCCCGGAGGGGTCGCCGCGCAGGCAGTTGAGGACCAGGAAGTCCGGGTTGGCGACGTCCCAGCGCCCGGCCGGGTCGTGGGTGATGTCGCTGTGGAAGTTGAGGAAGACGGCCGAGCCCTGGTTGGTCTGGGTGCTCTCCCCGCCGGGGACGGGGACCACGTCGTGGATCAGCCGCCCCTCCTTCTCGGTGAGCACGCCGACGGGCTCGCCCAGCAGCCCGGACAGGCCCAGCAGCACGCCCTCGGCGACGAAGCCGCGCTTGGCGGTGCTGGGCCCGCCGTCCACCGGGGTGGGCGGCAGGTCCCGGTCCACGGGCAGGTTGCGCACCAGCGCGACACCCGGGGTGTCGATGTGCCGGCCGAAGTCCAGCACCTGCTGCAGCAGTTCCGTGGGCAGCGCGGCGAAGACCCGGTGGTAGCGGGTCATGGCGCGGTCGATGTCCGGCGCCGGGTCGGGGAGCGCCGCGAGCCGCTCCCCGATGTCGTCCCGTACCGCGTCGGGCAGTTCCATCTCGGCGAAGGTCGCCTTCACGGCTCACACTCCTACAAGGCGGGCGTCGGGGGCACCGGTGGCGGCCGGGAAGTCCAGCCGGTCGTGCAGTCGCTGCGCGAGGTGCAGGGCGTCCTCGCCGCTGTCGGCGATGTGGGTGGTGACCTTGCTGCCGCGCACCTCCGCGACCGGCACCCCCACGTGCCGGCCCGGGGTGACGCCCTGCCGCAGCTGGACGGCCTCCAGGTCGACGTAGCCGCCGATGACGGCCACCCGGGACTCCTGGGTGAGCCGTACGGTGTCGATGCCGGCGACGTGGAAGGCGTTGTGCGCGGCGTCGGCGCGGGCGTCGTCGGGGAAGTCCAGCACCACCGAGCGCCGGTTGAGGACGACGGCGGCCAGCTGGTTGCCGACCGCGCTGATCCGGGTGCCCGAGGAGTACGGGGCCCGGTTGTAGCGCAGCACGATCTCGATGCGGTGCCGCAGCGCGAGCTGGACGGCGCGGCGGTGCAGCACCTTCGCCCCGTACAGCGACATCAGGGCGGCCATGTTGTACGAGACCTGCGGCAGCATCCGGGCCCCGGTGACCAGGTGCGGGTCGGAGGTGTAGATGCCGTCGACGTCGGAGTGGATCTCGCAGACGTGGCTCTCCACGGCGCGGGCGACCGCCAGCGCCGACAGGTCGGAGCTGTTCTTGCCCAGCCAGGTGGGCCGCCCCTGGGCGTCCACGGCCTGGCCGCCGGGGACGACCACGACCTCGTGCCGGTCGAGCGCCCTCCTGAGGGGGCCGGGGTCGGTGCTCACCACCCGGGCCCACAGGAAGGAGGAGTTGGTGACCAGGCCGACCTGGTGCCCGGCGAGCACGGTGGCGCTGCGACCCGCCTTGTGCAGGGCGCTGGCCAGCAGATGGGCGCTGACCAGGTCCCCGGTGGCGAGCATGCCCGCGGCGGTGGCGTCCTCGGGGCGCAGGTTGACCTCGTGCAGCCGGCCGCGCAGCCCCTCGGTCTCGCCCTGCATCGCGCTGACCACGACCGCCAGCGGCCGCCCCTCGCGGCGGATGCGCTCGTCGAGCCCGGCGGCGAGGTCGTGGTAGGCGGCGTGCGTGCGGAAGGTGGAACCGCCGAACTTCAGCACCGCCGGGGCCTTCATCGTGCGCCTCCGCCCAGGAAGCCGCGGGTCAGCGCGTACTCGGCGATCTGGACGGCGTTCAGGGCCGCGCCCACCCGCAGGTTGTCCGAGACCAGCCACATCCAAAAGCCCCGCGGGTTGTGCGGGGCGACCCGGATCCGCCCGACGTGGACGTGGTCGGGGTGCCCGGCGGTGAGCGGGGTGGGGAAGCCGCCCGGGTGCTCCCGGTCGTGGACGGTGACCTCGGGCAGCGCGGCCAGCAGCGCGACGAGTTCCTCGCGGTCCACCGGCGCCCCCGCCTCGACCCACACCGCCTCGGAGTGGGAGTTGACCACCGGCACCCGTACGCAGGTGGCGGTCAGGTCCAGGTGCGGGAGCCCGAGGATCTTGCGGGACTCCTGGAGCATCTTCTGCTCCTCCAGGGTGAAGCCGCCCTCCAGCAGCCGGTCGATGGAGGGGACGACGTTGAAGGCGAGGGCGGGCCGGAAGCGCTCGGAGGGCAGGTCCGCGTCCGGGTCGCGCAGCGCGACCTCGCTGCCCTCCAGCAGTTCCTCGATGCCCTGGTGGCCCTGGCCGGAGGCGGCCTGGTACGTGCTGACCACCACCTGCCGGACCCCCCAGCGCCGCTGCACCGGCAGCAGCGTGCGGACCAGCGGGATGGTGGAGCAGTTGGGGTTGGCGACGATCCCGCCGGCCGGCCGCCGGTGCAGCTCGTCGGCGTTGACCTGCGGCACCACGAGCGGGGTGTCGGGGTCCATGCGGAAGGCGTTGGTGTTGTCGATCACCAGCGTGCCCTGGGCGACGGCGGTCTTGGCCCACTTGTCGCTGACCGTCGTGCCGGCCGAGAAGAACGCGATGTCGGCCCGGGCGAAGTCGAAGTCCTCCAGGGCGGAGACCTCGCACGCGCGCCCGTCGACCGCCACGTGGCGGCCCGCGCTGCGCGCCGAGGCGACGAGGTGGATCTCGCGGTAGCGCAGTCCGCGCTCCTCGATCAGCTCGATGAGGGTGCTGCCCACGGCCCCCGTCGCGCCGACGATGGCGATGCGCGGGGCGGCGGGATCGGTAACGAGGGTCATCGGGGATCTCCGATCTGGACGAGCCCGGCTGCGGGTGCCGTGGCTTCCGGTTCGGTGCCGTCGGCCGTGGCGGGGCGGCGGCCCCGCCACGGCAGCAGCGGCCAGCCGAGGTTGACGCCGAGTCCGGCGGCGGCGATCAGCGGCACTCCGAGGGCCTGCAGCGGCCCGACGCGGTGGCCGTATACGGCGAGGTCCACCAGGATCGCCACGGCCGGGTAGACGAACGACAGCACCGCGATGCGGTCGGTGGACAGCTTCCGGTACGAGGAGTAGAGCAGGACGTACATCAGGCAGGTGTGGATCACGCCGAGTCCCACCAGCCAGCCCCAGCGCGCCCCGAGGCCCGCGGTCTCGCCGAGCCGGGCGAAGGGCAGCAGCAGCGGGATGCCCACCAGCACCTGGATCAGCGCGGTCAGTTGCGGGCGGACGGTGGTGAGGCGCTTGGCGATCACCGTGGCGAAGGCGTACAGCAGGGCCGCGAGCAGCGCCTCGGCGACGCCGAGCGGGTACCCGTGCCCGCCGGGACCGGCGCCGGGCAGTCCGGCGACGAGCAGCACCCCGGCGAAGGCCAGCAGGATCCAGCCGGCGCGGTGCCGGTCGAGCCGTTCGCGGAACAGCGCGACGCCCAGCAGCACCACGTAGAAGGGCTGGGTGTGGTAGACGACGGTGGCCACCGAGATCGAGGTGCGGTGGTACGCGTCGAAGAGCAGCACCCAGTTGAGGACGATGAACACCCCGCCGAGCGCGGCGAGCGCGAAGCTGCGGCGGGTCAGCCCGGTGTTCCTCAGGTGGCCCCGCAGCAGGCAGTAGGCGGCCAGCGCCACCGCCCCGAAGACGCAGCGGAAGAGCACCACGGTGGAGGAGGAGACCCCGGACTCCAGGACGAAGACGCCCAGCGTGCCGGAGAGCCCCATGGCCGCGGTGAGTTCGAGGGCGCCTGCGCGCCCGTGTGCTGCGGGTGTGGTGTCACTGGTCATGCGCCCTCGGCTCCTTCCGCGGCGGACGGGGGGTCAGTGCAGGGGGACGGCGTAGTGCAGCCCTCCCCGGGTCCACAGTTCGTTGGGGCCGCGCGGCACGTCGAGGCCGGAGGCGGCGCCCAGGTTGCGTTCGTACACGTCGGCGTAGCTGCCGACGGCGGCCAGCACGCGGGCGGCCCACCGCTCGTCGAGCCCGACCGCGGGGCCGTGCGGGCCGGCCTGCGCGGCGGCCTGCGCCACGCCCTCGTGCTCGGCGGCGGGCAGCAGCTGCAGCACCCAGCGGACCAGCCGGAACCAGTGCGGGTCGGTGTCGCGGACGGCGGCGGCCATCGGCTCCCGGGAGATCGAGACCGGCAGGAGGCGGTGTGCTGCGGGGTCGGGCAGCCCGGCGCGGGCGCCGGCCAGGGCGATGCGGTCCAGGACGTACGCGGCGCAGTCGCCGGAGGCGTACGCGGCCAGCGCCTCGGCCGGGTCGTGGAAGCCGACGGGGACGGTGGTCAGGCCCCGCGGGCCGTACCACGCGGCCAGGTTGACCGGGGTGGTGCAGCCGGTGTGGACGGCGAGCCGCCGCCCCGCGAGGCGGGCCGGGCCGTCGATGCCGTCGGCGGCCCGCACCAGGAAGCCCTCGCCGTCGTAGGCGGTGATCCCGGCGAAGAGCACCGGGTGGGCGGCCTCCCGGCCCAGCGTCCAGGTCAGGTTGCACACCGTCAGGTCGGCCTCGTCCGCCGCGAGCACGTGAAGCCGGTCGGCGGCGCGCACCGGGCGCCAGTCGACGGCCTCCGGGTCGTGGAGGACGGCCGCCGCCACGGCGCGGGCGATGTCGGTGTCCAGCCCCGTCCAGCGGCCGTCGCCGGTGCGCAGGGACAGCCCGCGGATGCCCTGGGAGACGGCGGCGCGCAGGGCGCCCCGGGCGCGGACGGCGTCCAGGGTGCCGGTCCTCGCGCGCGCGGGGGCGGTCACGAGGCGTACCCGGGGAGCGGGCGGGCGGCGCCGGTGAGGTCCTCGCGGTCGTAGCGGCGTTCGTTGAAGGAGAGCATCTCGCCCAGGCCGCGTGCGGTGACCGGGGCGACGGGCGCCGCCGGGCCGTCCTTCCGGCCGACGGTCACCGGCATCGCGCCGGCCTCGGTCCAGCGCAGCACGCCGTAGGGGTCGACGGCGGCGCGGGCGCGGTCGGCGTTGTCCGGGTGCAGGCAGTACGGCACGTCGAGGACGCCGCGGGCGAAGGCCGCCACGAGGGCGTCGCCGACGGTGTCCCCGAGGCCGAGGGCGGCGTCGACGAGCGTCCTGGCCTCCTCGTACAGGCCGGTGGCGGTGGGCCCCGGCCCCGCGCAGGCGTCGGCGGCGGCCGATTCCGCGACGGCGTGCGCGAACTCCAGGGCTTCGACGTTCTCCTCGACGGTGGGGATGCGGTGGGACTCGGCGGGGGTCTTGACCACCAGCCGCTCCGCGCCGCCGCGCACCGCGAGCCGGACGCTGTGCTCCAGCAGCCGGTAGGAGCCGATCGGGGTGCGCGGGAAGACGCCCATGAAGGTGTAGAGCACGAGGTGCCGGTCGGTGTCCGCCAGCCGTTCCGCGGCCAGCCGGCGCAGCGCGGCCAGGGCCTCCAGGTCCTGGCCGGGGTGGACCTGCTGGGCGTAGCTGAGCGAGATGCCGGTCAGCCCGTGCTCGCGGAAGAACATCCCCTCCAGCACGCTGAGCGCCACCAGCAGCGACGGCGGGCACAGCTGGCCGAGCATGCAGCCGCCGAAGGTCTCCAGGTGCGGGGGCACGGGCAGCCCGGCCAGGAGTTCGCAGGCCTCCCGCCACTCGCGGACCGCCGCGGCGAGCGGGGTGCGGCTGTAGGGCAGGCAGTACGAGACGGGGCCGCCCTCGGTGGCGTCGATCCCGGCCTCGGCCATGACCCGGAACAGGCGCAGCGGCAGGGCGGTGCCGTGCCGTACCTGCACGGGGAAGTCCCGCGCGGCCGTCCCGGCCAGCAACTCCCTCACGGCCACGGGCCCGTGGGCGAGCAGCGGGAAGCCGTTGAGGTCGCCGGCGCGGTCGCGCAGGGCGCGGCGGGCGGCGGCGTAGTCGTGGCAGCGGGTGTAGCTGTCGAGGGTGATGGTGCCGACCGAGGTGGCGCGGGCCTCCCGCACGGCGCGCAACCCGGCCCGCATCCGGTCGAGTTCGCCGAAACCCATGCGGGGCTGGACGACCAGTCGCCCGGCCGCGCGGGCCCGGCGGACGAACGCGGAGAAGCGGTCGGGGCTGTACGGCATCAGGCCACCTCCGCCAGGGCGGGCGGGGTGCGCAGCGCCCGCAGGTAGGCGCCGAAGCGGGCCAGCGCGCCGCCGCCGGTGTCGTCGCCGTCGGCGAAGACGGCGTCGTAGCCGGCGGCGGCCAGACGGGCGGCGAGACGGGCGTCGTCGCGTCCGTGGACGCCGAGCTTGCCGCCGATCACGACGGGGAGGGCCGCGAGTGCGGGATCGGCGCGCAGGGCGCGGATCAGACGCAGGCCGTCGAGGTGACCGTGCCCGTTGACGGTGCCGATGACCAGCAGATCCGGGCGGAGCGCGCGGCAGGCGCCGGCGATCTCCGCGTCGGGGGTGAGGCTGCCGAGGTTGGACACCTCGTGGCCGTGCTCCTCCAGCAGCAACTGCAGGAACACCAGGTTCCACATGTGCGCGTCGGAGGAGACACCGGAAACAATGATCCGCCTCCGGGAGGCGGCAGCCATGCCAGTCATTGATTCCCTCGGTAGGAATGTGGAGTGGGCCGGGGAAATCATCCGCGGCGCGCCGCCGGAGGGTCCAGCGGGGCCGGGTGGAAATACCCGAACGTCGCGATCAGGAATTTCTATCCCGCACTGTCCGGATCGTCCCCGTTCCCGAACAGGTCCAGCCTGGCTGCGGCCATGCCCAGTTGGAAGCGGGTCTCCGCACCGAGCTTCTCGCACATCCCCGACAGGTAGCGGCGGAGCGTACGGGTGGAGATACCCAGCCGCCGGGAAATGAATTCATCCGACCTGCCGAGTTCCAGCTGGCGCAAAATGGCCACCTCGACGTCCTCGAAGACGTCGCCGTCGAAATCGCCGTCGACCGGTTTCGCGTGCTCCCAGATGTGGTCGAATATCACTTCGAGAAAGGAGACCACGGTCGGGTCGCGGAAGAGCGCGGCGCCGCCGCCCTTTCCCGTGGACACCAGGGCCACGACCCCGTCCAGCAGGATCATCCGGCCGGGTATGACCGCCGCGGTGCGCAACTGGGCACCGAGGTCGCCCAGTCGGGTCATGTGCCGCAGCGCCTCCCGCTGCCGGCGCGCGGTGTGCGGGACCACCGTCCGGTACCGCACGCCCCGGTCGAGCAGGTCGCGGTCCAGGTCGAGGGCGGCCCGCAGGGTCTGCGGGCCGCCGAGGGTGGGGTGGGCGGTGAGCACGCGGTCGCGGACCTGCGACGACAGGTCGGCGAGCCGGTGCCGTACCGCGTCGCCGTCGGTGAGCAGTTCGGTGGTGGTGCCGGCGAGCCGCTGCCGCTGGTGGGCGTCGTACAGGGCGCCGAGCGGGCCGAGGTCACGCCGGGTGGTGTCGATCTGGCGCAGCAGCTGGTGCGCCTGGAGGCTGAGGGAGGCGGTGAGTTCGGCCGCGGCCAGGCCGGGCGAGACGACCTCGTAGCGGCAGGGGCCGTCCGGGTGCAGCAGCCGGTGCGCCATCAGCCGCTTGACCGACTCGTCGAAGTCGTCCGGAACCAGTCCGAGTTCCGACGCGCACCGGTCGGCGTCCGGCGACACCTGCAGCAGGTGCCGGTAGACGCCGATGTCCTGGGATGTGAGCTCCTGGTCCGACACGGCGGCTCCCCTCGGCTGGTCGTGCTGCTCACAGGGCGAAGTGGCGCTCCAGGAAGTCGGTGGCCACGTCGCCCCGGCGGAACTCGGGGTGGCCGAGGATCTCCTGGTGCAGCGGGATCGTGGTGTGCACGCCGGGCCCGGAGACCTCGAACTCCGCCAGCGCGCGCAGGGTGCGCTCGATGCAGCTGCCGCGGTCCGGGCCCCAGACGATCAGCTTCCCGATCATGGAGTCGTAGTACGGGCTGACGCGTGAGCCCGGGTCGTAGTCGGTGTCCACCCGGACCCACGGGCCGCCGGGGACGCGGTAGCGCTCCAGCAGTCCGGGCGTGGGGGCGAAGGCCCGGGCCGGGTCCTCGGCGTTGATGCGGCACTCGATGGCGTGCCCGCGGATCTCCACGTCCTCCTGCTTGACCGACAGCGGGCTGCCGGAGGCGACCCGCAACTGCTCGCCGACCAGGTCGACACCGGTGACCAGCTCGGTGACCGGGTGCTCGACCTGGATCCGGGCGTTCATCTCCATGAACCAGAAGACGTCCTCGCCGCGGGCGCCGTCCCCGCCGCCCTCCCCGTCGCCGGCCTCCAGCAGGAACTCCACCGTGCCCGCGCCCCGGTAGCCCACCGCGCGGGCACCGGCCAGGGCCGCCGCGCCCAGCCGCTCCCGCAACTGCGGGGAGACGCCGGCCGAGGGGGACTCCTCGACGAGCTTCTGGTGACGGCGCTGCACCGAGCAGTCGCGCTCGCCCAGGTGCACGGCGCCGTCGAAGTCGTCGCAGACGACCTGGATCTCGATGTGCCGGGTCTTCTCCAGGTAGCGCTCCATGTAGACCGCGCTGTTCTTGAAGACGGCCTGCGCGCTGGCCCGGGTGGCGGTGTAGGCGTCCCTCAGGTCCTGCGGGCGCCGTACCACCGTGATGCCGCGGCCGCCCCCGCCCGCCGCGGCCTTGATGATGACCGGGTAGCCGATCGCGGCGGCGACGGCCTCGGCGGCCTCCACCGAGTCGACCGGCTCGATGGTGCCCGGCAGCAGCGGCAGTCCGGCCTCGGTCATCAGCCGGCGGGCGGTGGCCTTGTCGCCGACGTTCTCCATGACGTCCGGGGGCGGGCCGACGAAGGTGATGCCGTCGTCGGCGCAGATCTCCGCGAAGTACGGGTCCTCGGAGAGGAACCCGTAACCGGGGTGGATGGCCTCGGCACCGGTCTTGACGGCGGCGCCGATGATGTTGGGGATGTTGAGGTAGCTGCGGGCGGGCGCGCCCGGGCCGATGTGCACGGCCTCGTCCGCGGCCTTGACGAACCGGGCGTCGGCGTCCGGGGTGGAGTACACCGCCACCGTGCGCACGCCCAGGTCGCGGCAGGAGCGGATGATGCGCAGCGCGATCTCCCCGCGGTTGGCGACGAGCACCTTGTCGAACACGGCTGTGCCCTCTCAGTCGACGGGGACGAGGTCGATCAGCGGCTGGGCGTACTCGACGACCTCGCCGTCCTGGACGTGGATCGCGTGCACCCGGCCGCGGGTCTCGGCGGTGATCGAGTTGAGCAGCTTCATCGCCTCGATGATCGCCAGTTGCCGGCCGGGCTCGACGACGTCGCCGACCTGCACGAAGGGCTCCGCGCCGGGCGAGGACGCCCGGTAGTACGTGCCGACCAGCGGTGCGGTGACGCTGACCAGCCCGGCGGGCGGGGCGTCCCCGTCGGGCACGGCGGGGACGGCCGGGGCGGCGGGCGCCGCCGGCTGCGCGGGGGCGGCGGTGCCCGGTGCGGCGACGGCGGGGGCGGGCGTGGGGGCGGCCGCGACCGGGGCGGACTCCCACTCCACGTCCACGCTGATCCCGCCGGCCCGCAGGGTGATCCGCCGCAGAGTGCCGGGCAGTTCGCCGGCCAGCAGCCGGGTCTGCGCCCGCAGCTCCTCCACGGTCATCGCGCCGTCTGCGCTCCCGCCGGCCGCCTCGGTGGTCTCCTCAGTGCTCGTGCTCATCACGCTTCTCCCAGTCCACTACCGGCTGACGGTCGGGGTGCCCGAAGCGGTCGAACCTGTCCCGGCGCACCTCGACGAGCCGGTCCCCCGGCAGGTCGAGCAGCGGGGCCAGGGCCCGTACCAGGGCGGTCTTGACATTGAGCGCGGTGGGGTACGGCGCGGTGTGCGCGCCGTCCGGCGGCTCGGGCACGATGGCGTCCACCACGCCGAGGCGCAGCAGGTCCGAGGCCGTGAGCCGGAGCGCGTCCGCGGCCCGGCCGGCCTGCTCGGCGGTGCCGAACAGGATGGTCGAGCAGCCCTCCGGGCTGATCACCGAGTAGTACGCGTTCTGCAGCATCAGCACCGTGTTGGCGACGCCCAGGGCCAGAGCCCCGCCGCTGCCGCCCTCGCCGGTGACGACGGAGACCACGGGCACGCGGACCCGGGAGAGTTCGAGGATGCACTCGGCGATGGCCAGGCTCTGGCCCCGCTCCTCCGCGCCGATGCCGGGGAAGGCTCCGGGGGTGTCGACGAAGGCGACGATCGGCAGGCCGAACCGGTCCGCCAGCCGCATCAGCCGCAGCGCCTTGCGGTAGCCCTCGGGGTTGGGCATCCCGAAGTTGCTGCTCACCAGCTCCGCGGTGTCGTGGCCCTTCTGGTGGCCGAGGACGACCACGCTCTGGCCGCCGAGCCGGGCGATGCCGCCGACGAGCGCCCGGTCGTCGGCGAAGGCCCGGTCGCCGTGCAGGGCGACGAAGTCGTCGAAGACGTAGCCGATGTACTCGCGCGCGGTGGGCCGCTGGATCGTGCGCGCCAGCGCCACCGTGTCGCGGGTGCTGCGCACGGCCGGGACGGGCGTGGTGAGCGGCTCGGCGCCCGCCGGGTCCGGCAGTTCGGGCACCGAGGGACCGAGCAGGGTCAGCAGCCGGGCCAGGTGCTCGCGCTGGTTCTCGCGCGGCACGACCGCGTCGATCATGCCGTGCTCCAGCAGGAACTCCGCGCTCTGGAAGCCCGGCGGCAGCTCCTCGCGGATGGTGTTGCGGATGACCTGCGGTCCGGCGAAGCCGATCAGGCTGCCCGGCTCGGCGAGGATGACGTCGCCGAGCATGGCGAAGGAGGCGCTGGCGCCGCCGAAGGTCGGGTCGGTGTTGAGGTTGATCACCGGCAGCGCCGCCTCGCGCAGGGCGGCGATCCACTGCGAGGTCTTGGCCATCTGCATCAGGGACAGGGCACCCTCCTGCATGCGGGCCCCTCCGGAGGCGGCGACCAGCAGCAGCGGCAGCCGCTCGGCGAGGGCCTGGCGGGCGGCGGCCGCGATGGTCTCGCCGACCACCGAGCCCATGCTGCCGCCCATGAAGCTGAAGTCGAGCACGGCGGCGACCAGCGGGCGGCCCTCGATCGTCAGGCGCCCGGCGAGCACGGCGTCGTTGCGTCCGGTCCTGGCCTGGGCGTCGCGCAGCCGGTCCCGGTACGGCTTGCTGTCGGTGAAGCCGAGCAGGTCGCGCGGCCGGTGGTCGTCGGGGAAGGCGCGGAAGCTGCCCGGGTCGGCGAGCTGCTCGATCCGGGTGTCCGGCGGTATGCGGAAGTGGAACCGGCACTCGGGGCAGACCTTGCGGTTGCGGTCCAGCCGCTTGCCGTAGATGAAGGCGCCGCACGCCCCGCACCTGCGCCATTGGACGTCCTGGCCGGCCCGTACCGGCCCCTGCTGCTGTGTCACGGCGGTGTCCTCCTCCCCTATCCGTGGTCCGGGACCTGCGCGAGCGGCCGTTGCGGCCGGCCGGCGGTGGCCCTGGCGATGCCGAACGGCGGCATGTTGCGGTAGACGGTGTGCGTCCGGGCGGGGTCGACGACGTAGGCCTCGTGGAAGATCCCGACGGCGCCGTCGTTGCCGACCGTGCGGTTGAAGCGGGCCCAGGCGGGACGGTGGGCGGCCTCGGTGTTGCGCGAGTACGCCATCAGCTCGTCCATGCTGTGCCAGTACTGCACCATGATCACGGTGCGGTTGAGCCAGGTGCGCGAGCCCAGGAAGCCGTGGTCCTTCTGCTTGTTGAGCTCGATCAGCATCGGGAACATGGCCAGGAAGGACGGCAGCCAGCGGTGCACCTTCCAGAAGCTGTTGATCCTCATCCCGATGAGGAAGAGGACGGTGCCCTCGGGCGGGTCCGCCACCTGGGGTACGGTCTCGACCTTGCCTGCCACGGGGGCGCTCCTCTCGGATCTGCTCGGCTCGGAACGGTGGGTACAGGCTCAGAACGGGTAGCCGCGGGGCGGGACGCTGCTGGTGAGCGTGTGCCAGCGGGTGAAGGCCTCCAGCGCGGCCCGGCCGCCGAAGCCGGAGGCGTTGCCCGACGCGCCGACGCCCCCGAAGGGCAGCCGGGGGTCGTGGCCCACGGTCTGGTCGCCGACGTGGACGACGCCGCAGCGGATCCTGCGGGCCAGCGCCCGGCCGCGTTCGGCGTCGGAGGTGTAGACGGCGGCGGTCAGTCCGTGGTCGGAGGCGTTGGCCAGGGCCACCGCCTCGCCGTCGTCGGCGAAGGCGGTGATCGTGGCCACCGGGCCGAAGACCTCGGTCCTGAAGATGTCCATCAGCGGGGTGACGTCGGCCAGGACGGTCGGCGGGAAGTACGGTCCGCGGGCCCGGCCGCCGGTGACCAGCCGGGCGCCCTGGGCGATGGCGTTCTCCACGGCGGCGGCGATCGAGGTGAGCTGCCGCTGGTCGATGACCGGCCCGATCTGCGCGTCCTCGCGGTACGGGTCGCCGATCCGCAGTGCCCCGGCGTGCCGGGCGAGCGCGGCGGTGTACTCCGCGGCCACCTCGCGCTGGACGAGGTGCCGGCGGGCGGCCATGCAGATCTGGCCCTGGTGCAGGAAGGACCCCCAGGAACCGGCGGAGGCGGCCTGTTCGAGGTCGGCGTCCGGCAGGACGACGAAGGCGTTCTGGCCGCCGAGTTCGAGGACCACCCGCTTCAGCAGGCGGCCGCAGGTCGCGCCGATCTCCCGCCCGGCCTCGGTGGAGCCGGTGAACGACACCATGGCCACGTCCGGTGCCTGCACCAGGGCCCGGCCGGTGTCGGCGCCGCCGTGCACCACCTCCAGCACTCCCTCCGGCAGCCCGGCGTCGGCGAGGACCCCGGCCAGGACGCGGCCGCCGGACAGCGGGGTGTGCGGATCGGGCTTCAGCAGCACGGTGTTGCCCAGCGCGAGGGCCGGGGCGACCGAGCGCAGGGCCAGCAGCAGCGGGAAGTTCCAGGGGACGATCACCCCGACGACGCCCAGCGGCACCCTCCGCACCTCGGTCTGCCTGCCGGGGTCGGAGCCGGGGCCGTGCGGGACCTCGGGCTCCCGCACCAGTTCGGCGGCGTGCCGTAACTCCCCGGCGCCCGCGTGGACCTCGTAGAAGGCCTTGCCGGGGATCGACCCGCCCTCGCGGACCAGCAGGTCCTGGACCTCCTGGGCGCGTTCCACGAGCAGCCCGGCGGCGCGCTCCAGCACCTCGGCCCGGTCGGTGGCCGGCAGCGCCGCCCAGCCCGGCGCGGCGGCGGCCGCCCGGCGGGCGGCCGAGGCCACGGCACCGGGTCCGGCGAGCGGGACGCCACCCAGCTCCTCGCCGGTGATGATCTCGCGGCTGACCAGCAGCCCGGTCTCGGTCGCTGTGCTCACCTGCGTACCTCGGTCTCGTCGTCGGTGGCGGTGGGGGTGAGGGTGGCGGGGCGCTCGCGGCGGGTCAGCACGGCGAAGGCGGTGACCCGGCCGGCGTCGGCGGTGACGGTCACGTTGACGTCACCGCTGAGCACCGTGTCGGCGAAGCGCGCCAGCTCCCCCTTGAACAGCAGGGTCCAGGGCCCTCCTTCGGGGCCCCGTACGTCGATGTCGCCCCAGCGGCCGCCCACCCGGGGCGGCGCGGCCAGGGCCCGCAGCGCGGCCTGCCGCAGCGACCAGCCGACCGCCGAGGCGCCGCCGGCCGGCAGCCGCAGCGCTTCAGGGCCGTGCCAGGCCACCAGCCTCCGGAAGGAGTCCACGTGGACGTCGCAACTGCCCACCCGCACCACGGTCCTGCCCTCCGCGGACGCCCGCGCCGATACCTCAGGCATGGACCGGCCGCCCTTCGGCCAGCATGTGCTCGACCATCGCGACGAGGTTCCCGACGGTCAGCCGCTCCAGCATCCGGTCGAGGGTGAGTCTCCCCGCCCAGACCTCGGGATCGAGTTGCGGCATGACGACCGCCAGCCTTTCCAGACCGCGCCGGCTGATGATTCCGTTCGCGTCGCAGAATTCCTCGTCCGGGACCTCGCCCTGGAGATAGCGGCCGCACCGTTCGACGGAGAGGACCACCGGGACACAGCATTCGATCCGGAAGAACACGTCGAGCAGGTCGAGCGATTCCAGGCCGAGGTCGGAGGCGAAGGCGAGATCGGGATGGTATTTCTCCGGGTCGATTCCCATCGCCTCCACGACGACGGACCGCACCAATTCCTCGACGTCATAGCGAGGCATGCGCATCACTCCCATCCGGCAGCTCGGCCGGCCGCGGCTTCGGGGCCTTCCCCCACCAGATCCGCCGACCGCCCCGGACCGGACACCTCGCCCCCCGGGCACCGCCCGCAGGGCGCCGGGCCGGACGGCGGCACGGGCTCGCCCTCCTCCGCGGCCGCCAGCGCGCGGCGCAGTCTGCGCAGGCAGCGGGTGCGGATGGGGCCGACCGAGCCCAGCGACATGGACAGCGCAGAGGAGATCTCCTCGTACGAGGCCGGCGGGTCCTCCAGCGCCATCCGCAGCACGCCGCGGCACTGGTCCGACAGGCCGTGGATGGCCCGCAGGACCTCTTCCTTGCGGTGCGCCCGCAGGGTGATCTGCTCGGGGCTCTCGTGGTGGCCGGACAGGACCTCGAGGGTCTGGCTGTCCCCCACCATGACGAGTCGCTTTCCCCGTGTCACCACTTTGAGGGATTCACGCCTCGCCACGGTGGCGAGCCAGTCACCGATCCGGTCCGGGTCGCGAATGCGGTCCACGTTCTGCACCAGCCGGAACCAGGTCAACTGCCGTACGTCCTCGGCGTCCACGTCGTTCATCCGGTGGCTCCGGATGACGGACCAGACGAGCCGGCCGAATCGCTCGACCATCTCGTCCCAGGCCGTTTGTTCCCCTCGCGCACACCCCGCCAGAAGCTCCGCATTCCCCTTCCGGGTCATTGGGATTCCTCCGTCTGGAAATTACCGGACTTTCGACGGGTGCGTATTCCATGCAACCCGGCGCGGGGGTTTGCGGGCAAGCGGTGCCCGCTGTCAGCAAGCGGCCTGGCCGCACCTGGACAGCGGTGCGTCCGGTGCGCGGACCGGGGCACGGTGGCGCACCCCTGGGCGCGCCTCACGGCGGCACCGCACGGGTGCGGTGCCGCGGGTGCACCCGACCCTCCCTAGGCCGCCGAAGGCGCGGGGGCGGGGGTCGTCTCGGGGTCGGGGCCGGGTTCGGCCGTGCGCTCGCGGGCGGAGACGCCGAGGCTGACCAGGGCGCAGGCGGCCGCGAGGGCGGCGGTGAGGTACCAGTTGAGCCCCGGGATCCCGGTGTTGTGGGCCAGGTCGAACAGGGCGCCCGCGACCAGCGTGCCGGCCATGTTGCCGAAGCTGCGGAAGAAGTGCATGGCGCCCATCGCGCGCGCCAGCCGGTCCGCCGGGATCCGCCGGGTGACCCACAGGTCGAACGAGGGCGTGAAGAGGATGTCCCCGAAGACCACCACGAAGCAGCCGACCACCACCCACAGCACGTTCCGCCCCGCGCCGAACAGGACGAACGCCAGCGCCATCGCGCCGAACGCGACCGCCATGACCTGCCCGGGACGGAAGTGCTTGATCATGAACCGGAAGGCCGGGTACTGCAGCGCCATCAGCGTGATGCCGCTGATCCAGAAGGGCGCCGAGACCGGCAGCCCCTTGACGTACTCCTCCATGAACAGCGGCATGCCGACCAGGAAGCTGATCGACATGATCCAGAACAGGCTGGACAGGAAGAAGTAGCGCGTGCCCGCACCCGCCTTCAGGCCCTTCAGGACCGCGAAGTTGACCAGCGGGGTCGCCGCGGCGGCCGCCCGGTCCTGCTCCCCGTCGCGCGGGATGACGAAGACCGCGGCCAGGCAGTAGCCCGCGAAGAGCGCGAAGACCACGCCGAACAGCACGCGCATGTCGGCCCACAGGAAGAGCCCGCCGACGACCGCACCGGCGATGACGCCGGTCTGGCAGGCCATCTGGAAGTACGAGAAGGCCTTCGCGCGGTGCTCCTCCGGCAGCGCGCCCAGGATGTTCTTCAGCCCCGGGAAGGACATGCCCGACCCGAAGCCGACGAAGAAGGCGCACAGGCCGTACGCCACGAGCCCGTCCGCGAAGCCCATCAGGCCGAGGGCGACGGCCTCCAGGGCGATGCCGGCGATGACGCTGCCGCGGGTGCCGAGGCGGGCGCCCAGCCCTTCGTAGAAGAAGGTGGAGGACAGCCGGCCCACGTAGGTCAGGAACATCACGAACCCGGCCCAGAAACCGCTGTACTCGACGCCCAGGGTGGACACGAGGTGCGGGAAGTAGATGTAGTTGCCGACGTGCGCCAGCGCGATGCCGACGCAGACACCGGCGAGCGTCCTTTTCGCCGTTGCGTTCACGAGTCCGACCTCTCGTCGTGGTGCAGGCCGACCTTCCCTCCCGAGGGGGTCGCCCGCAGGGACCTGATCTCCTGCGCGACGGCCTGGCGGTCGACCACCACGCCTGCCGCGACGGTGAGTTCGGGCAGGGTGGACAGCGGTTCTTCCTTGGCGGCCGCCGGGAGCAGGTTGAAGGTCGCGGGGGCGCCTTCGTGAAGAAGATCCGGCGAGGGTGCCGACCCGGACACCTCGTCGAAGAAGAGCCGGTTGTCCAGGGTGGCGGCGCGCAGCAGGCCGTGCCGCAGGGCGGCGCGCTCGCGCGGGTCGTCACCGGCGAGCCGTTCGAGCTCCCCGAGCAGGCTGTAGCCGTGGAAGGCGCCGGTGTTGCCGCAGTCGGTGCCGACCAGCATGCCGCGGCGGGACAGGGCCCGGAGGCTGTTGGCCCGCATGGTGGCGAGCGCGGCGGTGCGGGTGTCCTGGCAGCCGAAGCGGATGCCGAAGGGCTCCTCGACGCCCGCGACGAAGTCGAGGTTGGCCGGGTCCTGGGTCTCGCGGAAGCCGGGCCTGCCGTACTCGCGCCGGAAGTCCTCCCGCTCCATGACCATCGGGTACAGCCCGCCGAGGGTGGAGACGAAGCGCGCCCCCTCCAGGGCGTGCCAGTCCTGCGCCGTCAGCTCCAGGTCGCGGACGGGGTGGGCGAAGAGCCGGAAGCCGTACGCGTACGCCTGCAGGACCTCCTCGCGGGTGTTGCAGTCGAGGATCGCGGGCAGCCCGTGCGCGTGGACCACCCGCGCGACGTGCTCCAGCACGGGCGCGGGCAGCCGCGAGAAGCGCCGGGCCGTGCCGGGCTGCTCGGTGCCGTCGGTGAACATGACCTTGAGGAAGGTCGCACCGCGCGCGCGGTTGGCGGTGATCAGCGGCTCCAGGTCGTCGCCGACCCCGAGCATGAAGACCGGAGCGGGGAACTCCACGCCGTGCCCGGTCAGTCCCTCGCCGTCGCGCATGGAGGTGGCCGCGTAGCCGCAGTGCGCCAGCCGCGGGTACGGCACCGGGGACGTGGCCCGGCCGGCCTCCCAGGCGTCGGCGACCAGCGGGAAGCCGAACATGTCGACGACGTGCGTGACGCCGTGGAAGAGGTACGACAGGGCGGAGATCCGCGCGTCGTCGAGGGAGTCGTCGAAGTTGGCGGGCAGCGCGAGGTGGGCGTGCGCCTCGACGAAGCCCGGCCACAGCTCCGGCTCGCCGCCGGCCCGGACGTCCCGGTCGGCGACCGCCTCGATCCGGGTGAAGACCCCCTCGCCGACCTCCACGTCGTACAGCGTCTGCGGGTCGAGGAGGGGGACGGCGACGCGCCGGAGCGCGCTCACCGGGCGACCTGGACGGACAGGTCGACGGCGATCCGGTCCAGCGCCGCCTCGCAGCGGCCCCCGGCCTCCGCGCGGCCGTTGCCGGTGAAGATCACGTGGCCGAGCCAGTCGAAGTTGCTCTTCGACAGCCGCGCGACACCGGTGCCGGGGGCGCGGTAGCTGAGGGCCTCGACGAAGCCCGGCTGCTCGTTGAGCGCGGTGAAGTCCACCGCGCGCAGGGTGCCCTCGACCGGCGAGCCGAACCAGCGGCCGCTCGCGGTGACCGTGCCGGGGAAGGGCAGGTCCGGCGTCTGACCGAGCGCCTGGCGGATGACCTCCAGGTAGGGGTCCACCCCGCTGGAGATCTTCATCAGCTGCGGCACGATGCCGCCGATGAGCCGGCCGTTGACCTCGCACAGCACCGGGCCGTCGGCGGACAGCAGGTACTCGGCGTGGATGAAGCCGAAGTCGATGCCGAGGGCGCGCAGCGCCTTCTCGTTCATCTCGAACAGCTCGTCCTGCAGCGGGTGGCCGCGGAAGTACGTCGCGCCCATCTCGATGAAGTACGGGAAGCCGCTCAGGCAGCGGTCGGTGATGCCGAGGTTGACGATCTCCCCGCCGGCCAGCACCACGGCCTCGACGGAGACCAGCTCGCCCTCGACGAACTCCTCGACGACGACGTCCGGGATGCGGGTGACGCCGCGCCCGTAGTCGGCGACCTCCGCCAGGTCGGCGAGGTAGGCCGCCAGGTCCTCCTCGCCGGTGAGGTGCAGGACGTGCAGGCTCGCCGTGCCGTCGGAGGGCTTGACCACGCACGGGAAGCCCACCTCGCGGATCGCGGCCTCCACCTCGTCCAGAGCACGGGCGTGCGCGAAGCGCGGCTGGCGCACGTCGGTGCCGGCGAGGGTGAGCCGGGTGCGGTGCTTGTGGCGGGCGTTGAGGGCGCCCTCCACGCTCATCCCGGGCAGGCCGAGGGCGCGGGCGACGGAGGCGGTGTGGACGGTGTGGTACTCGCTGTAGGTCGTCACGCCGTGGACCGGGCTGCTCGCGTGCACCTCCTTCGCCAGCTGCTCCAGCGCGTCGATGGAGAACGCGGACTCGCTGGTGATCACCCGGCAGCGGGGGTGGGCGAAGGCCGGCTCGGCGAGCGGTGACGCGGCGACGTAGAAGCCGGGGTCGGCGCTGACCAGCGTCACCTCATGGCCCAGGGACAGGGCGTTGGCGATGCCGGCGACGCCGTTCGGATTGCATTCGACCATCAGTACGTGCATGAGAACCCCCTCGGTTGGTGCGGGATCGGATTCAGTGCGCGGAGCACGGCGGGCAGGTGGAGGCCGAGCGCGGCCATCACCTCCTGGTGGTCGCCGCCCTCGGACGGCCAGCCGTGGCCGGCGCCGACGGAGGTGACCTCGCAGGCCGGCAGCAGCAGCGCGAGGGCCTCGGCGACGCCGCCCTCGGTGCGGTGCTCCTCGACGACGACGAAGCGGTGGTGGTGGCGGGCGAGTTCGGCCGCGGCGCGGGAGAGGTGGGCGTGGTCCAGGTAGGTGAGGTGGGCGTGCGCGGTGCCGGGGCGCTCCGCGCGGGCGGCCAGCGCGAGCCGGGTGCCCTCCTCGCCGACCGAGACCAGGCACCGCGCGCCGGCGGCGCCGGAGCCGTGGTGCTCCCAGGTGACGGTGCCGCCCTCCGCGACGGGCGCCCGCAGGCTCTCGTACGCGGCGTTGCGGCCGGTGCGGATGTAGTGCGGACGTCCGGAGCGCACCGCGGCGCGGACCACGGAGCGCATCTCGGCCTCCCCGTACGGCGCGGCGATCGTCACGCCGGGGATGCTGCGCAGGACGGCCAGGTCCTCCAGGCAGTGGTGCGTCGTGCCGAACCACGCGCCGGACACGCCCGCGTACGGGGCGACCACGGTGACGCCGGCGCGCAGGTAGCCGAGGGTCAGCTTCAGGCTCTCGGCGGCGCGCAGCGCGGCGAAGGGGGCGAAGGTCGAGACGAACGGCTTCCACCCGGCGGCGGCCAGACCGGCCGCCATGTCGACCATCGCGGCCTCCGCGATGCCGAGGTTGAGGAACCGTTCGGGGTGCGCCCGCTGGAAGGGGTGACCCCTGCCACCGAGGTCGGCCTCCAGGCACAGGACCCGGTCGTCCGCAGCGGCGAGCGCGGCGAGTTCGGCGCGGTAGGCGTCACGCCCGGACAACGTCATCGCAACGGTCCGTTCCACGGAGCGGCGCACACGGCGACCGCGAGGGGACGAGTGGCTGTGCCCCCGCCGAAGGCCCCGAACCGGCCGGAGCGGTGCGCCCGCGGGAAGGGGTGACCCCTGCCACCGAGGTCGGCCTCCAGGCACAGGACCCGGTCGTCCGCGGCGGCGAGCGCGGCGAGTTCGGCGCGGTAGGCGTCGCGCCCGGACAACGTCATCGCAACGGTCCCTTCCACGGAGCGGCGCACACGGCGACCGCGAGGGGACGAGTGGCTGTGCCCCCGCCGAAGGCCCCGAACCGGCCCGAGCGGTGCGCCCGCGGGAAGGGGAGACCCCTGTCGCCGAGCTCGGCCTCCAGGCACAGGACCCGGTCGTCCGCAACGGCGAGCGCGGCGAGTTCGGCGCGGTAGGCGTCACGCCCGGACAACGTCATCGGATCAGTCGCTTCCACTGGGCGGCGCGCGCGGCGTCGATCGTCACGTAGTGCGAGGCGGCCTTCCCCTCGACGGGCGGCACGCCCTTGCCCTTCACGGTGTGCGCGACGACCGCGAGCGGGCGGGTGGCGGCCGACCGGTCGGCGGCGAACAGGGCCGACAGCGCGCCCAGGTCGTGGCCGTCGACCTCGGCGGTGTCGAAGCCGAAGGCCGCGAAGCGCTCCGCGAGGTGCGGCAGGGGGGAGATGTCGGCCACCATGCCGTCGTTCTGGCCGCCGTTGCGGTCCACGACCAGGACGAACCCGCCGAGCCGCTGGGCGGCCGCGACCTGGCAGGTCTCCCAGACCAGGCCCTCCTGGAGTTCGCCGTCCCCCGCGACGGCGATCGCCTTGCCGGTGCCGCCCTGCAGCCGTTGCGCGAGCGCCCAGCCCGCGGCGTACGCCACGCCGTGGCCGAGGCTCCCGGTCGGGAACACCACGCCCGGCACCTTGGGTCCCGGGTGCCCGGTGTAGGGCCGGCCGGCCAGACCGTAGTGCGGGGCGGGGTTGTCCGGGATCACGCCGGTGACGTGGAGCGCGGCGTACAGGCCGGCGGCGGCGTGGCCCTTGCTCAGGACGACCTGGGTGCCGTCGTCCGCCGCGGCGGCGTGGTCGAGGGCGGCGACGAGGACGTCGAGGACGGACAGGCTCCCGCCCAGGTGGCAGCCGCGGGGGCTCGCCGCCATGTCGACGACGAGTTCGCGGGCGCGGCGGGCCCGTTCGGCGAGCGGCGGGTACGCGGTCTCCCGTACGGCGGTCGCGGGCGTCATGCCGCGCCGCCGGAGGTGAACCAGTGGCGGACGGCGTCGGCGAGGACACCGCGGGCGCGGCGGTACTCGTCGGCCGGGAGGCGTTCGGCGTCCGTGTGGTCGAGGGAGGCGTCGCCGGGCCCGTAGGCGACCATGGGGACGCCGTGCCAGGTCGTGGCGAGGGTGTTCATGTCGGAGGTGCCCTTCTTGACGACGTGCCGGGGCCGGATGCCGGCGCGCGCGAACGCGCGGCCGAAGGACCTGGCCAAGGTGGTGGCGCGGCCGCCCGCGACGCCGGGGGTGGCGCGGAGCACCTCGACGGCCAGGCCGTCGCCGGGGGCGTCGAGCACCAGGGCGGCCTTGCGGACGGTGGCGAGGTCGGCGTCCGGGGGGATGCGGAAGTTGAGCGTGCCGACGGCCCGCTGCGCCTCCCGGGAGTCGTGGGTGCGGACGTCGATGAGGGCGCTGAGCGCGTCGGGCGCGTGGGCGGCGACGGCGGCGCGGATGCCGGCGACGGCGCGCAGCAGCAGGTCGGGCGCGGTGACGGCGCCCATGCCCGCGGAGTGGCCGCTGGCGGCGGTCGCCGTGAGGCGGAGCTTGAACAGGCCGAAGTAGCCGAGGGTGAGGGTGCCGGAGCCGCTGGGCTCGCCGATGACGACGGCGTCGGCCGGGTAGTGGTCGCGGGCGTGGAAGGCACCCTTGGCTGAGGAGACCTCCTCCTCGACGGCGCCGACGACCCGCAGCTGGCCGTCGTCCGGGACGTCGGCCGCCGCCAGCACCTCCAGGAACGCCGCGAGGCTCCCCTTGGCGTCGACGGTGCCCCGGCCGGAGAGTTCGCCGTCCCGCCAGGCGGCCGGCCAGTGGTGCGGCACGGTGTCGAGGTGCCCGAGGAGCAGCAGGCGGCGCGCGCCGTCCCCGCGGGTGGCGACGAGGTTGCCCGCGGCGTCGACGTGCGCGTCGATGCCGTGCCCGGCGCACCACTCGCGCAGGTAGGCGGCGAGTTCGTGCTCGTCCCCGGAGACGGAGGGGATGCCGGCGGCGCGGCCGAGCAGGGTCAGGTCCTCCGCGGGGGGCGCCTCGCGCCAGAACCGGGTCCAGCCGGTGGGCTCGGCCAGGGTGTGGGGGCCGGTGATGGCGACGTCCCCGGTCCCGTCGAGGGCGAGTTCGGCGGCGCGGACCTTCTGCCGCATGCGGCCGCCCGCGTACCGCGCGGCCTCGCCGGGGTGGGCGTGGCGGAGCGTCGACGCCGGGTCGGCGGGGTCGGTGAGCAGTCCGGCGGTGCCGGTGACGAGGCGGAGGTGGTCGGCGTCCAGGGCGCGCGCGAGGGCGGCGGCCAGGACGTCGGCGTCCACGTTGAGCGGGGCTCCCCCGTCGCGGTCGCGCACCGGCGGCGACACGCACACCACGTCGTACGCGTCCAGCAGGGCCCGCAGCGCCGCCGTGTCGACGTCCTGCGGGACCCCGGCCCGGTGGTCGCGGACGACGCGGCTGCGGCCCTCGGGCGTGACGGTCTTCAGCGGCCGGTTGGCGCGCCCGCCGACGAGCCCGCCGCGGGCGGCGACGGCGGTGAGGACGGTACGGCCCAGGTCGCGCAGGCCCGCCTCGACCGCGGGCAGGGTGACCCGCTCGTAGGCGTCGACGATGTGCGTCATCTCCTCGGGCGGGCAGTAGCGCACGGTGTCGCCGCTCGCGAGGCGCAGTTCGGGCATGGCGCGCCCGAGGGCGGTGTAGTGCCGCTCGATGCCGACGGCGCCGCCCGCCACGAGCAGGACGCGGGCGCCGCGGGCGACGAGGTCGGACAGCTCGTGGAGGATCGCGCCGCGGGCGAGGGTGGTGCTGCCCACCTTGACGACGTACAGGGGCCGGTACGGGGACGTCACGGTGCCACCGCCGTCCGGGGCAGGCCCGCGGTCTCGTCGAGGCCGCAGAGCAGGTTCATCGCCTGGACGGCCTGCCCGGCCGCGCCCTTGACCAGGTTGTCCAGGGCGGCGACGGCGACGGCCTGGTCGTCCTTGACGACGACGGCGACCTCGGCGACGTTGGAGCCGACGACCGCCTTGAGCATCGGGAAGTCCTGCGGCGCCCTGGGCGCGGGGCGCACCTTGACGAAGGGGCGGCCCTTGTAGGCGCGTGCGTAGGCGCGCTTGACGTCCAGGCCGGTCACGCCCTCGCGCAGCCGGGCGTACCCGGTGACGAGGATGCCGCGGGGCACGTCGAGGCTGTGGCTGGTGAAGCGCAGCTCGGGCACGGTGCCGGTGAGGTCGGCGATGGCCTGCCGGATCTCGGGGGCGTGCCGGTGCCCGAAGGGCTTGTGGACACGGAAGTTGCCGGCCCGCTCGGCGGGGTGCTCGCCGCTGTCCCGGCCGCCGCCGGTGGAGCCGGTCTTGGCGTCGACGACGACCTCGGGCAGCGCGAGCCCGTCCGCGAAGAGCGGGTGCAGGGCGTAGACCGAGGCGACGGCCATGCAGCCGGGCAGGTTGACGAAGCGGCCCTGCGGGACGGCCGGGGACAGCTCCGGGACGTAGTACGCGAAGTCCTCGGCGGCCGGCTGCTCGGCGGTGCGCGGGTAGTGGGCGCGGACCTCGCCCGGGTCGCGCAGCCGGAAGTCGCCCGCGACGTTGAGGACCCGCTTGGCGTGCCCGGACAGCAGCGGCAGCAGCCCGGGCAGTGTGCCGGTGGGCAGGCAGGAGATGGCGACGTCGACGTCGTTGCCTTCGTCGGCCAGCTCCCGCAGCGGGCGCAGCGTCAGCCCCGCGGCACGCGGGTGGTTGCGCAGCCACGGGTGGACGGCGCCGAGCGCGGCACCGGCGGCGCGTTCGGCGGACAGGAAGGCGAGCTCCACGCCGGGGTGGTCCAGCAGCAGCCGGACGAGCTCTCCCCCGCTGTAGCCGCTGGCCCCGGCGACGGCGACCCGGACCGTGCCGGGCGTGGTGTCAGCCAAGGCGGGCCGCCTTCTCGTAGGGACGGCGGAAGTCGCCCTCCTGGACGAGCTTGCGGATCGCGTCGGGCCGACGGGCGACCTTGGCGAAGGCGTCGGCGTAGCGCAGGATGCGCTCGTACTCGACCGGGGAGCGCAGCTCGCGGCAGAGCACGAGCGTGGTGTCGAGCATGTGCCGGATCACCGGGAAGTCCTGTGGGGTGTGGTCGCGCACGGCGCCCGGGTTGAGCGTGAAGGGGTGACCGCCGCCGAACCCGGCCCGGTGCACGAAGGGCAGGTGGCAGGCGATGGGCGTGTTCTGCCACTCGCGGGCCGGTACGCCCTCGGCGACCAGCAGCTCGTGGACGGCCTCCTTGACCGCGTACGCGGGCAGGTCCGCCAGGCCGATCGCCTCGGGGTGCAGGGCGACCCGGTACATGTTGTAGGCGTGGACGTGGCCCTCGGGCACGTACGGCGGGGTGAACAGGCCGGTGTCCTTCAGGGCCTCGCCGAGCAGGGCGGCGTTCCGGGCACGGACCGCGTCGTAGTACGGCAGCCGCTGCAGCTGGCTCGCGCCGAAGGCGGCGGCGATCCAGGCCATGCCGTAGTCGATGCCGTGCCGGTCGAGGTAGGCCGTGGCCCGGTCGTACGACTCCTGCTCGGCGAAGAAGGCGATGCCGCCCTCGCCGCCGAGCGGGAAGTTCTTGTCGGCCATCAGGCTCTGCCCGGCGGCGTCGCCGAAGGAGCCGGCCACGCGGTCGCCGACGCGGGCGGAGTGGGCGTGCGAGGCGTCCTCGACCAGGGCGAGGCCGCGGCGGTCGGCGAGGGCACGCAGCGCGGTCACGTCGGCGGGCAGGCCGTGGACGTGGACGGGCATCAGGGCGCGGGTGCGCTCGGTGACCGCCGCCTCGGCCGCGGCCGGGTCCATGCAGTAGGTGCGCGGGTCGACGTCGACGAAGACCGGGACCGCGTGCGCGGCCACGACGGCCTGCGCGGTGGCGATGAAGGTGAACGCCGGGACGATCACCTCGTCGCCGGGCCGGACGCCCGCGCCGACCAGCGCCATGTGCAGGCTGGAGGTGCCGCTGGCGGTGGGCAGCGCGAACGCCGCGCCCACGTAGGCCCGGTAGGCCTCGGCGAAGTCGGCGACGACCTTGTCGGGGTCCTGCCGCTGGGCCAGCAGGAGGTTGAAGACGTCCTCCTTGGTGATGACCGGGAACAGGGTGCGGCGCAGGTCCCTGGGGATGACCGGCGCGCCGCCGAGTGCGGCCAGTTCGGCGGTCACGTCGTCGGGGTGCGGCAGCGGCAGGGGTGCCGCGGGGAAGTCGGTGATCATGAGTCAGCTCCCGAGAGGTCGCCCGGCGGGGCGGCCTGGGTGAGGGCCATCCGGACGCAGGCGGCGACCAGCGGGCTCAGCCGGTAGTTGAACTGCACGCCGGGCACCAGTCGCGGGTCGGCCTCCTCCTGCGTCCACATGGTGCGCAGGTCGTACGCGCCGAAGATCTTGAGCCGTTCGGCGCGGGCCCACACGGTGGGGTCGTCGGTCAGGACCGCGGCGGCCGGGCCGAAACCGAGGCCGGTGAGGTCGGCGACGAGCACCGGCGCGGTGCCCGCGGCGGCGAGCCGGGCCAGGTCGTGGGCGTTGCCGGCGTCGAGCTCGACCAGGTCGTACGGGACCGGGCCCGCGGCGTCGCCCGTGGCGCCGGCGACGGCGGTGATGCCGAGCCAGTCCAGGAACGCGCGTTCCCGGTCGCGGGCGCCCGGCCGGGCGGCGACGCGGTCGCCGTGGCCGATGCCCTGCCCGGCGAGCGCCCCGTGCAGGGCGCCGCTGCGGCTGTTGAACAGCGCGGCCCTGGCGCGGCCGGTGCGCCGGGTGAGCAGCCGCTCCAGGCCGGGCAGTTCGCGGTCGCTCTTCTCGATGCTCATGACCACGCCCGAGGTGAGGACCCGGGTGAGCACCGTGGCGGTGTCGAACGCTTCCATGGGTGGGGTTCTCCTCCGTCTGCCGGTTACGCGGCGGTGGCGGCGGACTCGGGCCGGTAGGTCTCGACGACGTAGTCCGCGAGGTGGCCGGCCACGTCCACGCCGTGCTTGGCGGAGGAGCGGGCGAACTCGGGGTTCGCGTTGACCTCCAGGACCATCAGCTCGCCGGTGGTGCGGTCCTCGACGAGGTCGACCCCGTAGAAGCCCTCGCCGAGCGCGTCCACCACCTGGGCGCAGCGCTTCTCCATCTCGCGGGTCAACGGGACCCGTACGACCTCGGCTCCGAGGTGGGTGTTGGTGCGCCAGTCCGGCGAGACCCGCCGGATGGCGACGACGGGCGTGCGGCCGACGACCACGATCCGCAGGTCGTGGCCGGGCTTGTCGACGTACCGCTGGACCAGGACGGGGAAGAGCTTGCCCGCGGCGTCCGCGGACTCCCGTCCGCCGATCCACGCCTCGACGCACTCCTCGCTGGTCATCCGGGAGACCCCGCGGCCCCAGGAGCCGCTCACCGGCTTGATGACGGCGGGCAGTCCGACCTCGCCGACCGACTCACGGACCTGCGCGTAGCTGAAGGCGTGGAAGGACTCCGGGTGGGGGACGCCGTGCCTGCTGAACAACAGGGCCTGCAGGCCCTTGTCGTTGCAGGTCTCGATCGTCGTCGCGCGATTCAGCGCGGGAACTCCGCTGAATTCCAGCCGGCGGGCCACATTGACGGCCTCGCGGTGCGAGAGATTGCGGATGAGTGCGAGGGCGGGCGGTTTCTTCCGGCCCGTCACCAGCCCCGCCAGGTCCTCCAGCAGGACCGGGCGGACCGCGAGCCCCCGCGAACGCAACGCCTCCAGGAGGAGTTTCTCGTCGGGGCGCAGGACGGTGGCCGACAGCAGCACCTCTAACCCGGCGTCGGACCCGGTCACTCGCCCCAGTCCTCTTCGACCTCGGGCGCGAGCTCTATCCGTGCGCCGGCCTCGGACTTCTCGACGACCTCGTGCTCCTGGCCGCAGGCCGCGCACTCGGTGATCTCGCCCTTCAGCCAGTCCTGCCGGACCGGGATGTCCGTGTCGCACACCAGGCACTGGAGCGCCGCGACAGGAGCAGTCATTTCTCTTTCCTTTCCACTGCATTCCGGGGCGGAAAAAGCAACTACAGAATCCCCCGCCGGCAACTCGGCGGTCCAGCGGGTTCGCCGCCGTCCTCGTGATACGGCCATCGGGATCCTCAATGGGAAACCGGCCCGTCCGGCAGCGCACACCGGCACCGCGGGTTTCCCGCGAAAGCGGAATTCACCTTGCTGCGGTGCGACCACGGTGCGGATCACGGTGCGACGACGGTGCGGATGAACATCCGGGGAACGGACGGTGACGGCGGCATCCGTCGAACGATGTGTTCGATAAGTCCGTTATGCGGATGCTAGCTTCGGCCCGTGAACGACTCGGGCCTGCTCACCCTCGACACGCCGCTCCCACCGGCCACCCGCCGCACCCCGCGGCTCCTCCACTGGGTCACCGCGCTCCCCGTGCTCGCGCTGCTCGGCTGGTCCGTCGCGACGGCGGAACTCCACGGGGACATCCGGTACGTCCTGGCGTGCCTGCGGACCGCCGGCGCGGACGGCCTCTCGCCCTCCGAGACGTTCACCCACCGGCCCTTCTTCTACCGGTGGTTCGTCGCCGGGCTGGACTCGGTCACGGCCGGACCGGTCGCCGTGCGCGAGATGATCATCCGGCTCGCCGGAATCCTGCTGTGCGCGGCCGCGGCGCTGGTGCTGCGCTGGGCCATGGCACGCCGTCTGCCGCGTCGCGACGCGACGATCACGGCCGCCGTGGTGGGGCTCTCCCTCGCGTTCGCGCCGCGGACCGACTTCCTGCAGCCCGAGTGGGCCGCGACGCTGCTGTCGGTGGTGGCGGTCGCCCTGGTGCTGGGCCTCGACCGGCCGTGGACCGCCGCGCTCGTGGCGTCGTTGCCGCTGGCGCTCGCGGTGCTGATGAAGTACTCCACGGCGGCGACGGCCGCGATGGCGCTGCTCGTCGTCCTCGCCGTCGACCGGCTCAGGGCGTTGCTGCTCGCCGGGACGACGGTGGCCGGCGGGGCCCTGCTCTTCGCGATCAGTCTGTGGTCGGGGTCCCACGAGTGGCAGTGGGTCCGCGACATGCCGCGGATCAACAAGGGGGCGCTGACCCGGCAGGGCGTCGACCCCGCCTTCCTGCTCGACAGGGCCGCCGACTTCCTGGCGAACCGGGTCTACTTCAGCCCGATGGTCGCCCTGCTCCCCGCCGCGCTGCTGCTGTTGCTGTCCCGTCAGGCGGACCGGCGCAAGCGGGTGGAGTGGGCCGTGCTGGCGGTGCTGGTCTGCGCCGGCTGCCTGGCCGCGGTGGCGGTGCAGGGCAACTGGTTCGCCTACCACGCCGCCGCCCTGCCGGTCTTCGCCGCGGCCGTGTGGGGCCTGGCGGTGGCCCGCTGGTACGCGGACCTCAAGCGGCCGCCGCTCTTCCTGACCGTGGTCACGGCGCTGTACGCGGTACTGGTGCCCCTCGCCTCCCTCGCGCCCGCCTGGGCCCAGGGGACGGCGGCGGGCTGGCTGGCCGGCGGTGTCGCCCTGGCCGCGGCGTGCGCCGACCTGCGCCTGGCCCGTGACGGTGCGCGCCGCCCCGGCACCGCCCGGTGGCGTCGCGCCGCCCTGGCCCCGGTCGCGCTCTGCGGGGCGCTGTGCGTGGCGGTGACGGTCTGGCCCTCCTCCCCGCACCTGATGAGCCGTGCCGGGGTGAGCTCGACCAACGCCGAGTACCTGCGGACCAGCGCGGACAAGGCCGCAGCGGCGGACGCGGTCCGCCGCCGGATCCCCGACGGCGCGCCCGTGCTCTACCTGGCCTTCGGTGACGACGCCTACTTCGTGGACCACCCGGTGCGGTGCCGGTACCCGATCCCCACCTTCCTGCAGCGCGTGCGGTACCTGCCGGACGTCAGCGCGCTCCGGTCGCACGCCGAGAACGCCCGCTGCATCACCGAGGACCCGGCACCCTACGCCGTCCTGCAGCGCGCCTGGTTCGACCTGGACCGGGTCGACCCCTCGGTCGCGGCCCGCATCGAGGAGGTCTACGACTGCCCGCAGACCGCGGACCCACGGGACCTCGTGGTCTGCCGGCTCCGGGCGGGCCGCGGGTAGCGCCGCCCGGAACAGGCCGCGCTCAGTGCACCGCGAGGCGCAGCGCGAAACCGATGAGCAGCACTCCGGTGACGCGTTCGACGCGGGCCCGCACCACGGGCCGGCGCAGTACCGCGCCGACCCGGTCGACCACGACGACGTAGGTGCCGAACCAGGTCACGTACAGCACGGCGAAGACCAGCGAGAGCAGGAGCGCGCGCGGCAGGACGCTGCCCTGGGCGGGCAGGAACTGCGGGAGGAAGGTCACGAAGAACAGGGCGACCTTCGGGTTGAGGGAGTTGGACAGGAAGCCCTGCCGCAGGTGGGCCGCGCCGTTCGGCGGCGGGTCCCCGTCCGCCGGCTCCGGGGAGTCGGCGGCGCGGCGGGCCGCGCGCAGGGTCGTGAAGCCCATGTACAGCAGGTAGCCCGCGCCCACGGTGCGCAGCACCGTGAAGGCGACCGTCGAGGCCATCAGCAGCGCCGAGACCCCGAGCGCGGCCGAGGCGATGTGCACGCCCAGCCCGAGCACCCCGCCCACCATCGTCAGCAGCCCGCCCGCGCGGCCCGCTGCCAGGGCGTTCCTGGTGATCAGCGCCTGGTCGGGCCCGGGGATCACGATCAGGACGAGCGAGGCGGCGGCGAAGGTCAGCACGGCGGCGTCCGCAGCCGGGCGGCGAGCGCGCGGAGCACGACCGCGCTGTGCTCGCGCAGGTAGAAGTGACCGCCGGGGAAGGTGCGCACCTCCACCGGAAGGGTCGTCAGCTCCTGCCAGGCCGCCAGTTCGGCCTCGCCGACCCGGTCGTCGCGGCCGCCGAAGACCGTCACGGGGACCTCCAGCGCGGGCCGGTCCCGCCAGCGGTAGGTCTCCACGATCGTGTAGTCCGCCCGCAGCGGCACCGCGACCAGCGCCCGCAGCTCCGGTTCGTCCAGCACCTCCCGCGGGATGCCGCCGTGCAGCCTGGAGACCTCCGCCAGCAGTTCGTCGTCCGGCAGCAGGTGCAGCCCCAGCGAGGTGCGCGGCAGGTGGGGCGCCGGGAAGCCGGAGACCACCAGGCGCTCCGGGAGCCTGCGGCCCGCCTCGCGCAGGGCGCCGGCCAGCTCGTACGCCACCAGGGCGCCGAGGCTGTGCCCGAAGAACGTGTACGGCGCACCGAACGCCACCTGCTCGGTGAGCGCGGCGACCAGTGTCCCCATCGAGGTCAGCGGGGGTTCCCCGAAGCGCGACCCGCGGCCGGGCAGCTGCACGACGTGCAGTTCGACGCCGGTCAGGGCGCGCGCCCAGCGGACGTACTCGGCGGCCGAACCCCCGCCGTGGGCGAAGCAGTACAGCTTCGGAGCGCCGGGCCGGGCGGGCCCGCCGACCAGCCAGCGGGCCGACAGTTGGGTGATCACGGCGGGACTACCTCCCCAGGGGGGCCGGTCGGACGGCGACGAGATGGGCCGCGAGGGCGTCGGCCGTCGGGTGGTCGGCGATCGCCTTGGGCGTCGTGTCGATCCCCAGGTCCTCCTCCAGGCGCCCGCACAGGTCGAGGGTGGTCGCCGAGTCGAAGCCCAGGTGGTCCAGCGGCAGCGTCGGGTCGATCTCGTGGGGCGCGACGTCGAGGAGTTCCGCCAGGAAGGCGACGATCCACTCCCGCATCTGCTCGTACGTCATCGTGTCTCCTCCGTCAGCGGCTCGGACGGGCCGAGCAGCCCCTCCAGGTGGCCGTCGAGCGCTTCCACCGTCGTGTACTGCAGGACCGTGCCGACGGGCACGGTGATCCCGAACGCCGTGCGCAAGGACGCGACCAGCCGGGCCGCGAGCAGCGAGTCGCCGCCCGCCTCCAGGAAGTCGTCGGCGAGGTCGGCGCTGCCGAGGCCGAGCACCTCGCGCCAGATCTCGACCAGCTTGCGCTGGCGGTCGGTGCGCGGCGGCTTCGCGGGCCGGCCGCGCGCAGCGGTGCGGGCGCCGGCCTTGGCGAGCGCCTTGCGGTCGACCTTGCCGGTGCCGCTGAGCGGCAGCTCGGTCAGCGCGAACAGCTGGGCCGGCACCATGTGGGCGGCCAGCTGCCCGGCGGCGAAGTCCCGCAGCGCGTCGGGGGCGAAGCGGCTGCGCCGGTCGGGGCCGCGTGCCACGAGGACGTCGAAGCCCACCGAGCCGGGGCCGCCGTCGCGGGGCGTGAGCACGGCGCTGTCGGTGAAGCCCGCGGCGGCGAGTTCGGCCGCCCATTGCGCGCGGTCGAGCAGCGGGTGCGTGGTGCGCAGTTCGGTGTCCTCGAAGGTGTCGAAGCCCTGCTGGAGCCCCATCACCAGGTCGAACCACGGGTGGAAGGCGGTCTGCTCGACGATCAGCAGGGTCCCGCCGGGGGCGAGCAGCCCCCGCAGGGTGCGCAGCGTGCGGCGCACCTGACGGGTGTCGTGCAGCACGCTCGCGGCGACGACCAGGTCGGCGGTGTGGTCCTCGAAGCCCTGGGTCTGCGGGGGCGCGTCCAGGTCGAGCAGGTCGCAGCGCAGGAAGGGGTGCTCCGTGCCGAGGACCTCGCGGGCCCGGTCGGTGAAGTAGCGGGAGATGTCGGTGAACAGGTACTCCGTGGGCGCGGTGCGGCCGGCGGGCAGCAGCGGGAGCAGGTGCCGGGTCAGCGAGCCGTAGCCCGCGCCGACCTCCAGGACGCGCAGCGGCCGGTCGGCCGGCCATCCGGCGGTGAGGCGGCGCACCGCTTCCGTGGCGACGGCGTACGTCGGGCCGAACAGCCGCTCGTAGACGCCGGGGGTGCGGTCGGAGGCGTACAGTTCGGCGGAGTGCACGCTCTGGGTGAGGACCCCGGCGACGTCCCCGGCCAGGGCCAGCATCCAGTCGGTGACGTCCTCGGGGATGCCCAGCACCTCGCCCAGCACGGTGCGGCTGCGGGCGGCGAGCGCGTCGGGGATGCCGTCCGCGGCGGGCGGCCGTGCCGCCGCCGCCCGGGCCAGCCAGCGCTCGTAGCGCGGGGCGATACCGGCGGCGTCGTCGGGCAGGCCCAGGCGGCGGAAGGCGGTGCCGACGGCGGTCGCGTACACCTCGTTCAGCACGTCCCAGGCGGCGCGCAGCTCCCGCGGCGAGGGACCGGGGGCGGGCACCTCGGCGGCGGAGCACAGCGCCCGCCAGTCGGCTTCGGCCCGGTCGGGATCGGCGTGCTCGGTGACGAAGAGCCCGTCGGCGCCGCCGGGGTCCCCGGCCGGGACGACGTAACCCAGCAGCCGGGCCGCGCCGGCCTCGCCGTCGGCCTTCACCACGACCGCGCTGTCCACGCCCGGGTGCCGGGTGAGGGTCGCCTCGATCTCGCCGAGCTCCACACGATGCCCGTTGATCTTGACCTGACCGTCCCTGCGGCCCAGGAACTCGATGCTGCCGTCCGGCAGGTAGCGGCCGAAGTCGCCGGTCCGGTAGAGCCGTTCGCCGGTGACCGGATGCGTGACGAAGGCCGCGGCGGTGCGCTCGGCGTCGCCCCGGTAGCCACGGGCCAGGCCGTGGCCGCCGATGTACAGCTCGCCTGCGGTCCACACGGGACAGGGCGCGTACCGCTCGTCGAGGACCTGGAAGGTCTGGTTCCGCAGCGGCTTGCCGTACGGCACGCTCGTCGCGCCCGCCGGGACCTCCTCCACCGGGTGGAAGATCGACCAGATCGACACCTCGGTGGCACCGCCCAGGCTGATCACCCGCGCCCGGGGCCACAGCGCGTGGATGCGGCCGGGCAGGTCGACGGGGATCCAGTCGCCGCTGAGCAGCACCAGCCGCAGGTCCGGCGGGACCTGCGCGCCCCCGGCCTCCAGATGCTCGACCAGCATCTGCATCTGCGCGGGCACCGAGTTCCACACCGTCACCCCGTGCGCGGCCATCACCTCGGCCCAGTGCGCGGGTTCGGCCCGCTGGTCCGGGTCGGGCAGCACCAGCGCGGCCCCGGCGGCGAAGGTGCCGAACAGGTCGTGCACGGACAGGTCGAAGCCGAGGTCGGCGAGGCCGAAGAGACGGTCGGTGGGGCCGATCCCGAAGCGCTCGTTGATGTCGGCGACGGTGTTGAGGGCCGCCCGGTGCTCGATCATCACGCCCTTGGGGGTGCCGGTCGAGCCCGAGGTGTAGAGGACGTACGCCAGGTCGGCGGGGTCGGCCGGGCCCGCCTGCACGGCGGCGTCCAGGGTGGCGGTGGTGCCGGAGGGCGGCTCGGTGACGACGCGGGGCAGGTCCTGCGGCCACTCCAGCCGCGCGTCCGTCCCGGCGTCCGTGACCACCGCGACCGCCCCGGCGTCCGTGAGGATGCGCTCCCGGCGCAGGGCGGGCAGTTGCGGCCCGACCGGGAGGTAGGCGCCGCCCGCCATGAGCACGCCGTAGGCGGCGGCGACCTGGGCGGGGCCCTTGTCGAGGGTGATGCCGACGGTACGGTCGCGCAGGTCGCCGCCGGAGAGCCGGCCGGCGACGGAGGCGGCCCACGCGGCGAGTTCGCCGTAGGTCACGGTGCCGGTGGTCGTGATCACGGCGGGACGCCCCGGGTGCCGCTCGGCACGGTCGGGCAGCGCGGAGTGCAGCAGTCCGGACGGCGCCTCGCCCTCGGTGGCGTTGGCGGCCTCCCGGGCGGTGAGCTGGTGGGCGGGGAGCGGGATCACCAGCTCCTCGTCCCACGGGGCGCCGTCGGCGGCGAGCCGCGCCACGGCGCCGGTGTAGGCCGCGAACATGTCGTCGAGCATGCCCTCGGGGAAGAGCTCCTCGACCGCGTCCCAGGTCAGGTCCAGGCTTCCGGTGATGTCGACGACCTGGTGGTCGAGCCAGACCTGCGGGGTCTGGCTGATCCGGTACGTGATGGAACCGAAGTGGTCCATGGCCGACGAGACGTCCGCGGCGGTGCCCAGGCCGCTGGTGAAGACGACCGGCATCGTCTCGAAGCCGTTCTGCAGGCCGAGGCGGCGACGTTCGCGCAGCGCCTGCAGGGCGCTGACGTGGCGGTGCCGCAGGTCCTTGCGCAGCTGCCGCTGAACACGGGCGGCCCGCTCGGCCAGCGGGACGCCGCCGCTCGCGTCCGTCTCCAGCAGGCAGATGGACGTGAAGTCGCCGACCACCCGGCGCAGATGGGGGTGGACGCCGCGGTGCCCTGCTCCGTCGCCGGAGAGCACCAGCGGGAGCCGGTTGAAGAGGGTGAGGTTGAGGGTGAACCGGCGGGTGCCGCTCCACATCGCCAGGACTTCGGAGAACACCGTGGCCAGCAGCGCCGTCGGGGTCAGGCCGCGCTCCTCGCAGCGCCCCTGCAGCCGCTTCCAGTCCTCCGGCGCCAGGTGGAACTCGCGGTGCGTGAAGACCGGCTTGTGCACGGCGACCGGGGACTTGGCCAGCGGCAGGTCGGGCGGCGGGGCCAGCGTCGCGGCGCGCGCCGTCCAGTACTCCCGTGCCTCGCGGTGCCGCGGCGACTCGTCGCCACGCTCCAGGGCGAGCGCGTAGTCGCGGAAGCCCACCTCGACCGGCGGCAGCACCCGCTCCTCGTCCTGGCACAACTGCGCCCACTCGCTGAACAGCACGGTGATGCTGGCCAGGTCGACCATGAGCAGGTCGAGGCTGACGTGCAGCCGGTCGTGGCCGGGCAGCCGGGACATGCGGATGTCGAACAGCGGCCAGTCGGCCGCGGTGTACACGCGGTGCGACATCTCCTCGCGCACCTCGGCCAGATGGCGTTCCGCCTCCTGCGGGGGCGCCCCGCGCAGGTCGGTGCAGCGGATCTCGTAGGCGGGGACCTCGGGCAGGATCCGCTGCCGGCCGTCCTCGCCGACGACGCAGCGCAGCATGCCGTGCCGCTCGATGAGCCGGGTCCAGGCGCGGGAGAGCAGCGCCGGGTCCAGGCGGCGGCCCTCCAGCTCGAAGTAGGCGTGCGGGGCGACGTTGCCGAGCACGAAGTTGGGGCCGCGGCCGACCCAGTACGCGTACTGGATCTCGGTCAGCGGGAAGGGGGCGTGGGCGTCGTCGTTCGCGGTCATCGGGATGTCCCCTCCGGGAGGAGTTCTGCCATGGCGGAGCGCAGCCGTACCGGCAGCGGCCCCTCGTCGTCCTCGCTGGCGCGGATGGCCACGCCGAGCGCGAACCGGTCCCACACCTGGAGCACCTGCACCTGCCACAGGGGGCGCTCCGGTTCGGGGATCTCGTCGTCGACGACGGCCAGGCCGCCGTCGCGCAGGCGGTGCACGGAGAAGGCGTCGAAGCCCCGGCACATGCCCATGCCGGTGGCCTTGGTGTACGCCTCCTTGGCGACCCAGGAGTCGGCGAAGGCGTGACCGCGCTGGTCCTCGCGGTCGCGCCGCAGCACCTCGTTCTCCAGGGGGGTGAAGACCTTCGGCGCGAACTGCATCGCCTCGGGCCGGGCGGGGGTGGTCTCGGCGTCCACTCCGGCGGTGCGGCCGCGCACGACGATGGCGGCGATCAGCCCGTTGGTGTGGGTGATGTTGAAGTCCAGCCCCCAGTCGGCACCGTCGACCACGGGCCGGCCGTACTTGCCCTTGCGGAAGCGCCACGAGTCCGGTGGCTCGTCGGTGTAGAGCGACAGGACCTGACGGGACAGCAGCCGTGCGCCGAGGAAGCGGCGCCGGGCGGCGGGGAACAGCAGCCGGTCGTGCCGGGCGCGCTCCTCGTCGGTCAGCAGTTCCAGACCGCCCGTCGCCTCGGCGAACCGGTCCACGTCCTCCTCGGCCAGCAGCCACACGTCGGCGCTGTCGGCGAGCGGGTCGGCGGACGGTACCGCGGTGTCCATGAGCACTGCCTCCATCGGTGGGTCACCAGTTGACGGGGAACGCGCGGAAGGAGAAGAGCAGGCCGTCGCGGTGCGCCGCCTCCAGCGCCGCGGCCACCTCGTCGACCTCCTCGGGGCCGGTCACCCGGCGCGTGGGGTGGAACCGCCGCAGCAGCCGCTCCAGGCAGAGCAGCAGCACCGCCGGCGAGCGCAGCGGCGGGCTCAGGCTCTCCCGGCCGCGCAGGTGGAGGTGGACGACGGCCGCGGCGGCGGAGACCGTCGTGTACTGCTCGGCCAGGTCGAACAGCTCGGCCGACTGGCCCGCGGCCCTGCCGAGGGCGGAGGTGAGCTTGCGGTGCTCCTCGGCGATCCGGTCCAGTTCGCCGGCGAGCGCGTCCGCGATCGCCGCGCCGTCCGCGAGCCGGGCCGCGTCGCGGCCGGTCGTGGCCGCCGCCTCCCGCCGCAGCTCGGCCACGGCCGCGCGCAGGGTGACCACCGGGTCGTCGACGCCGCGGCTGAACAGCTGCTGCCCGGCGGGCCGGTACGGCTCCATGGGGTGGGCCGGGTCGAAGAGCACGGCGACCCTGGCCGCGGCCTCCTCGACCAGCCCCGGCGGCGGGGTGACGGCGGAGCTGAGCAGCGGTCCGAGCTGCAGGGCGATGTTCTTCAGGTTGACCACGGTGTTGCCGTCGGCGAAACCGGCCACGCCGAAGTCGCGCCGCGCCTTCTGGAAGATCCCGTGCCGGGGGTGGTCGCGCAGCCAGTGGCGAGCGCCGAGCACCACGCCGAGCCGGCCGAGCGTCCCCTCCAGCAGGGTGGGCACGAAGTACTTGACCACCGACGACCAGATGCTGATCTGCGCCGGGGCCATCTGCAGGGCGCGCACCGCGGTGGAGGTCATGGCGTCGGCGACCAGCAGCTCGGCGTAGGACTCCGCGAGCTGCCGCCGCGAGTACGGGATCGCCGAGACCGTGGTGCCGAAGACCTCCCGGGTCGTGGCGAAGTCCAAGGTGGTGCGCAGGGCGGTGTCCACCGTGCTCAGCGCGATCAGGTTGATCAGGACGCGGGCGAACTGCCCGGCCTTCAGGGCGATCTCCAGGCCCTGCCCCTCGCGGCCGACGAGGGCGGCGGACGGCACGAAGCAGTCCCGCAGCCGCACCCCGCTCATGTCGAGGCCGCGCAGGCCGTGCAGCGGCTCGTCGGGCAGCGGTTCGCAGCTGCCCGTGGTCAGGGCGCGCTTGTCCAGGGCGAGGATCGAGTAGCCGCCGGGGCCGCCCTGGGGGGAGGTGCGGGCGAAGAGCATGACGACGTCGGCCTGGGTGGCGTTGCCGATCGTCCACTTCTCGCCGTCGAGCAGCCAGCCGCCCTCGACGGGCCGCGCGGTCAGCTCGTTGGCGAGCACGTCGCTGCCGTGCCGGCGTTCGGACAGGCCCCAGGCCATCTTGCCGCCGGAGCGGACGTGGTCGGCGAAGGACGTGCGCTGCTCGTCGCTGCCCGCGATCCACAGCGGCATGTAGGCGATGCTGGTGATCACCATCGCGGTGGCGGTGGTGGGGTCGCGGCGGGCGACCAGCCGGAACAGGTGGTAGCCGTCCTGCACGTCGACGGCCCGGCCGCCGTGCGCGGCGGGCACGATCCAGTCGTACAGGCCCCAGGAGGCCAGCAGGTCGACGAACTCGTGCGGATACGCCTCGCGTTCGTCCAGGTCGAGGACGCGGGCGTACGGCATGGGACCGGCGGGGTCGTTGGGGCTCCCCAGGTGGCGCTCCAGGTCGGCCATGAGCGCGGGCAGATCGGTCATGTCTCCTCGTCCTCCGGTCCCGGTCGGTCGCACAGCCGCACCGGCAGTGCCGTGAACAGGCGGCGTGCCGCGTCGAGTTCGGCGATCAGCCGGCCCGCCGGGGCGACGTCCCGGCCGGCGGTGCGCGGGTCGCGGCCCTCGGCCACCGTGAGGAGCAGCGCCGTCACGGCGGTGAGCCATCCGGCTCCGCCGGGCTCCTGCTCGCCGTACAGGCCGCCGCGGTCGCGGTGGAACCACCAGGTCAGGGCCGCCGTCGCGGCCGCGTGGAGCGGGCACAGCCGGTCCGCCAGGTCGAGCAGGTCGGGGGCCGTCCGCTGCCGCGGCGCGGCCGCCGCCTCCCGGAAGGTCGCGGCCAGGCCCGACTGCACCCCGGTGACCAGCGTCGCGGCGCGCGTCGCGCCCCTGCGGTGGAGCTCGGCGGCGATGGTGTCGGCGTGCGAGGCGAAGCCGAGCAGGATGTCGTCGCCCGGCCGGGCCCCCAGGTCGAGGGCGGCGGGGTCGAGGCCCGGCAGGACGGCGCCGCCCAGGTCGAAGAGGGCGGCGAGCCTGCGCTCGCGCTCCGGTTCCGGTTCCCGGGGCGTGGCGTACGCGGGCAGGAACATCGCGACCGCCCGCAGGTTGCCCAGCACGCTGGTGTCGATGACCTCGACCATCGCGTTGTCCCGGACGGCCTTGTCGAGGACGGCGCCCGGGCCGTCGCCGTCCCGCAGCACCGCACGCGCCCCGACGAGGGCGCGGGCACGGTGCGCGCAGTCGGCGGTGAGCCCGGTGGCGACGCGCTTGACGACGGACGAGGCCAGGCCGAAGGTGCCCGGCGCGACATGGGCGTACCGTGCCGCGACGAGCGCCGTCAGGTCGGCGGCCATGAACTCCGCGGCGGCCACCGCCAGTTCCCGCGCCCCGTACGGGGTGTCCGCGACCGGCTCGCCGCCCGTGCGGTGCGCCCGCGCGAACCTCAGGGCGGTGCGCAGCGCGGTGTCGGCGGTCGCCAGGCAGCCCGCGGTGCTCATCAGCCGGACGATCTGCTGGGCCCGCATCGCCCCGGCGAGCCCGGCGCCGGCGCCGCCGACCACCGCGTCCGGCGGCACGGGCACCGCGTCGAAGGCCAGGTCCGCGAAGTCGATGCCCCGCATCCCCGTGGTGCGCCGCGCGGGCAGCCGCCGCACGCGGGCGTCGGCCAGGGTCTCCGGGCCCAGCAGCAGCGCCGTGAACGCCGCCGGGCCCCGGTCCGCGGTCCTGGCCACCACGACGGCCGCGTCGGCGCTCGCGCCGCGCCCCACGAGCCATTTGGTGCCGGTCAGCGTCATGGCGTCGGTGTCGAGGCGGCAGGTGTTCGCCAGCACGTCGCTTCCCGCGTGCTCCTCGGACAGCCCGAACGCGACGGTACGGCCCTCGCGCGCCCACGCGGCGACGGTCCTGCGCTGCTCGGGGGTGCCGGCGGCGAGCACGGTCATGACGGCGGAGATGCCGAACATGGTGGCGGGCATGACGTTCACGTCCCGCCGGGCAGCGACGCGGACGAGGACGTGGGTGTCCTCCAGCGTGCGCAGGCTCCCGCCGAGGTCCGCGGGCAGGTAGGCGACGTGGAAGTCCTCCTCCCGCAGCCGCGCCTCCCACCGCGCCGGGTACGCCGCTTCGTCGTCACGGGCCGCCCCGGCGGCGAAGCCGTACGGGTTCCCGGGCTCCCACGGGTCCCCGAGCGCGGCGTCCAGCGCCTCGGCGGCGGCGAAGGGGGTCTCCGGTCCCGCGGGCGTCACGTCGCCGGGCCTTCGCGGCCGCACTGCGACGGCCGTCGACGACGGCGCGGGGCCGTCCCCCTCCGCCCCTCGGGCCGCCCGCGGCCCCTGGCCGCGGTCCGCCGGAGGCCGCGCCTCGTCGTCCCGCGGCCCGTCGACCACGAGGGCCCCGCCCGGCGACCGCGGCGCCGCGCCGGCCACCCGGCCGGAAGGCCCGCTCCCCCGACCGGACCGGCCCGGGGCCCCGGGGTGTTCCGCACCCGCAGCAGACGCCGCCGGGCCGTCCGCTCCGGACCACGGCACGTCGTCGCCCGGAGCGCCAGAGGCGGTCACCTTCACGCCCGCGACGGCTCCGTCCTGTGGGGGCAGCCGGAGCCCGCGCCGCGTCCCCCGCCCGTCGGCGCGGCCGTTCCCCACCTCCGCCGACGGCGACGCCCCCGCTGGCGCCGGGCTGTCCGCCCCGGCGGCCCTGTCGCCTGCCGGGAACGACGGCCGGGCCGTCACGGCCGCACCCCCACCGCGGGGCCGGGCGCGTTCGCGTCGTCCGGCGAGGGCCGGGTCGCGATGCCCGCCGGGAAGGCGACCCCCGCCGCACGCAGGAACGCGAGCCGCTGGTGGAAGGCGGCGCCCGTCATGATCTGCCGGGCGACGTCCGCGACCCGCCGGTGCTCGGGGGCCGCCAGGTACGTCCCGCGGACCCAGGCGTTGAAGCTGCCCATCGCCGGCCCGCACCAGATCTGGTAGTCGACGGCGCGGTCGGCCTCGCCGGTCTTGGCCCAGCGCGAGGCCATGCCCAGGTACCAGCGGAAGACCAGCGCGGCGCGCCGCTTGGGGTTGCCCTCGGCGCGGGCCAGCTGGTCGGGGTCGCGCCGCCGGAAGTACGCGAGGGTCTCGTCCCACACCGTGTCCAGCGGGCGCCGGAAGACCTGCTGCTCCACCTTCTGCCGCACCGCCGCCGGGATGGCCTCGATCCCGTCGTACGTCCGGTACAGCTCGTAGAGCTGCTTGGCCCGCATCGGGAAGAACGTGCCCCGCTTGAGCACCTGGAGCTCGACGCCCATCTCGAACATGTCGGCCGCCGGCGCCATCTCGAAGTCGGCGATGCCCGCCTGGGCCAGCATCTCCTTGACGCGGGGCGAGGTGTCGGCCTCCAGGCAGGACTGGTTGACCGATCCCGTCACCACGTAGTCGGCACCCATGGCGAAGGCGGCGGCCGCCGCCTCGGGCGTGCCGATGCCGCCGGCGGCGCCCACGCGGATGCGCTCGGCGTAGCCCTCCTCCTGCTGGACGGCGTCGCGCTGCCGGATGATGACGGGCAGCAGCGCGGGCAGCGGACGGCGGTCGGTGTGGCCGCCGGAGTCGGCCTCGACGGTGATGTCGTCGGCGAGCGGGACGCGTTCGGCGAGCCGGGCCTGCTCCTGCGTGATCGCGCCCTCGGCGACGAGCGCCCGCACCATGGCCTCGGGGGCGGGCCGCATGAACAGCTCGGCGAGTTCGGGGCGGGAGATCTTGGCGATGACCCGGTTGCCCGCGGTGACGCCGTACGGTCCGCCGGCCCGCAGCCCGGCCAGCCGGTAGCGGACGAGGTGCGGGGTGAGGGCGAGGAAGGCGGAGGCCTCCACGCAGGGCACGCCGTACTTCAGGAACAGGTCGACGGCGGTGCGCTCCAGGCGCTCCTCGCTCGGGCTGTGGATGAGGTTGCAGGCGTACGGGAGGCCGGGGATCTCGTCACGGAAGCGGACCAGGGCCTTCTCCACGGCCTCCGGGAGCAGCCCGGCCGCGCCGTACGAGCCGAGGAAGCCGGCCCGGGCCATGGCGACGACCATGCCGGCGGAGGCGATGCCGTTGGCCATGGCGCCGCTCATGTAGGCGTAGCGCAGGCCGTGGGCCTTCAGGAAGGCGGCGCTGCCCAGGCGTTCGGGACCGAGCGGGGGCGCGGCGACGACGATCTCGTGCTCGCCGGCCGGGCCGACGGCGCCGCCGGTGGCGGCGCCCAGCCCGTAGGGACCGCGCAGGACGTAGACGGGTTCGTCGAGCCGCATCAGGGCTTCGTAGACCCCGGTGTCGCCGACAGCCGGCGCCTGGGGTCCGGTCCACCGCGGCCGGTGGAGGTCGGTGGTCATGCTGCGTCTCCTGTCGCTCGCCGCTTGCTCAGGTCTGGTCGTGGTGGATCTCGATGCCGATGTCGCCCAGCCGGTAGATCCGCAGGGTCGACTTCCAGACGCTCGCGTCGCCGAGCAGCAGGATCCGGCCCGGTTCGCGGCGCACCTCCTTGACGTGCACGTCGAACTCCATGTCCGGGTCGGTGCGGAGGATCTGGCCGCGGTAGCTCCAGGTCATCTCGGCCCCGGAGGCGAGCGCGAAGCGCGGGTTCACCAGCCCGTCGGTGAGCCCGGCCTCGACGGCGTACACCTGCAGGCCCTGCAGCAGCGCCTCCACGCCCAGCGATCCGGGCATCACCGGGTCGCGGTGGAAGTGGCAGCTGAAGTACCAGTCGTCGGGGCGGATGGAGCGGTGGCCACGCAGGTAGCCCCGGCCGTGCTCGCCGCCGCCGGGCAGGACGTCGACCCATTCGACGAGGTCGAGGTGGCCGCCGGCCAGCCGGGTCGTGCCCCGGGTGGCCTGCGCGGCGCGGTGGGCGGCCAGCTCGACGCGGCGGACGCCGGCCGGGCGGGCGGGCTGCCGGTCGAGCCAGGGCAGGACGTGCTCGCCCTTGTCGAGGCCGACCTGGTTCTCCAGGGCCTTGGCGTTGAAGTAGCCGAACAGGGACTCGCCGCGGTAGAAGACCTCGCCGTCGGTGGAGAGTTCGTACGCGTAGTTCTGCAGGATCGAGCCGGGCATCCGGTCGCTGGACAGCAGCGTCGAACGGTGCCTGATGGTCCTGCCGCGCAGGTCGACGTCCTTGACGAGGGTGGCGCGGCCGTCCAGGTTGCGGATGCTGAACTGCTCGTCCGGGAAGGGCAGCGTGGCGCCCAGGTAGTAGCCGAGGAGGATGGCGGCCTGGAGGCTGGACTCCATGTGGACGCAGTTCGGCATGTACGGGTGCCCGTTGTGCGCGTAGTACCAGGCGTCCTCCGGCGCGTCGTACTCGGTGACCATGACGGCGCCCTTCTTCAGGACGCCGCGGGTGCCCTCCAGTGCCATGACGCGGTCGACGAAGAGGAAGTCGCCGTTGGGGATGTACGGCGCGCGGCTGTCGGCGTAGACCTCGAACTCGGGGCCCATCGCGACCGCCAGGTCCCCCTTGGCGGCGTGCGCCATGTGGAACTCGTTGAGCAGCGCGGGCTCGCCGCTCGCGGGGCTGAGCCGGCCGAGGAAGTGCGGCACCGTGCCGCCGGTCTCCGGGCGGTACGGGGTGCCGGGCTTCTCCACCAGGCGGATCCCGAGGCCGGTGACCCCGATCGACGGCTTGCCGTCGCGCAGCACGACCACGTCCGCGGTGATGGCGGGACGGGGCAGCAGCGTCAGCCCGGTGACGTCGATCCGGTACTCGATGCGTTCGGTGGCCGGGGTGATCTGGCCGCGGACCTTGACCTCCGTGGTCAGGCCCTGGACGGGCTGGAAGCGGGCGTCGGGGAAGCACAGGTGCAGGCCGAGGGACATCGCGTACACCTCCAGCAGCTGCACCGCACCCTCGGCGACCAGCGAGCCGGCGAGCACCGGGTCGTCCGGGAAGTGGCAGGTGAAGTACCAGCCGTCCGGGACGAGGTGCTTGACGGCCTCGATCCGGCCGAGGCCGTGCGCGCCGCCCTTGCGGTCCAGCACGGTGACCTCGTCGGGCATGCGCAGCCGCTCGCCGGGCAGGCGCAGGGAGGTGTTGCAGCCCTCGGGCTGCCGGTGGCCCGGCCCGAAGACGTCCGCGATCCGTCCCTCGGCGAGCGCCGCCAGGTCGGCGGCGGTCAGTGCGGTGCGGGAGGTGGGCTGCACGGGCTTGAAGGAACTCGCCCCGGAGAAGGCGCCGTCGCCCTTGGGCGGCACGGCCCTGCCCTGGATGATGCCGAGCGAGTTCTCCAGCTCGTCGTCGGTGAAGAAGCCGGCGCAGGCGTTGTTCAGCTTCAGGATCAGCTCGCCGTCGGCGTAGCAGTCGTAGTGGAAGAAGAACAGCGTCGTGTCGCCCTGCCGCACGAACTGGTCGATCCAGATGTCGTACCGCAGCGTCTGGCCGACCCGCGGCAGGTCCCCCACGAAGCTGAGGCTGCTGTCGAGCAGGCGGTAGACGCGGTCGCCGCGGTTGGTGAAGTCGATGCCGAGGTAGCTGATCAGCAGCAGGTCGCACTGGCCCGCCTCGATGGTCACGGCCGGGGGCACCTGGCCGTCGACGGCGTACCAGGCGTCGAGCGGCACGTCGTACTCGGTACGGATGAACGAGGGCTCGAACGCCCCCGGTTCGGCCTCCAGCACGGTGACGCGGGTGGCGAAGTGATACGGCGGGGCGGGCAGCCGCACACGGCGGCGGTGACCGTCGATCTCGGCGAAGCGCGGGCCGAAGACGTTCCCGATCTTCCCGGTGGCGAACTCCAGGAGGTCGTGCTCGTCCCAGACCACGCCCTCCGGCTTGGGCGGGCGTACGGCGGGGGTCGCGGGCTCGGGGACGGGGACGGTCGCGGGGGTGGGGGCGGACAGCAGGGCCGCCAGCTGGTCGCGCAGGGCCCGCTGGGCGTCCAGCACCTCCCGGTGGGCCTCCAGCATCTCGCTGCGCAGCCCGCACACGAGCGCGGCGGTGCTCTCCTGCCGGGGCGGCTGTACGGGAAGCGGCGCCCCGAAGATGGCCGGGCCCGGCGGCTCCTGCGGCTCCACGACCGGCACCGGCGGTGCGGCCGCGATGACGGTGGCGGTCACGGCGGCGGCCGGGATCATCGTGATCGGCTCCCGCTCCAGCACGAGCGCTGGTGCGGGCGGCTGTGCGGCAGGGCTGATCGACATCGCGGTGTCCCATTCCGTGGCGGATTCGGCACCCACGGCGTTCGCCGGGGCGGGGATGACGTTCCCGGCACGCACGCCGGGCTCGGACCTTCGAGCCGCCGGACCCGTCGCGCCGGGAGGCGGCGACCCGGCAGGAGTGGCCGTCCCGGACGCGTGGACGCCGGCTGCGGACCCCCCGCCCACGGGGTGCCCCGGGGCGGGGATGACGTTCCCGGCACGCTTACCGGGCCCGGCGGCCCCCGCGCCGGACGCCGGCTCCTGCGACGCCGCACCTCCCGCACCCGCCCCGAGTCCGCGCTCCGCGACAGCGGCGGCCGGCACATCCGGCCGCGCAACACCCGCACCGGTAAGGGGCGGGCGGATGGGAGACCCCACGACGGACCCGCGCTCCCCCGCGACGGACACCGGCGGATCGGCAGAAACCGCCATCCCGGACGCGCGGCCCGCAACGGCCGGAACGGACTGACCGCCTTCCGACACCTGCGCACCGGGAAGGGGCAGGCGGGTGGCAGGCCCCACAACGGACCCGCGCTCCCCCGCGACGGACACCGGCGGATCGGCAGAAACCGCCATCCCGGACGCGCGGCCCGCAACGGCCGGGACGGACTGACCGCCTTCCGACACCTGCGCACCGGGAAGGGGCAGGCGGGTGGGAGACCCCACGACGGACCCGCGGCCCGCGACGCCGCGCACCACCAGCCCGGCCCCCCCACCCGCACCCGCAACCATCGCGCCCCGCGCGGGCCGCAGCCCCGCCACCACCGGTCCCGCGCCCGCGGCCACCAGCGGCGCGACCGGCGCTCCGCCCACCGTGAAGGTGCGCAGGCCGACAGGGCGCCGGGCGGCGGACGCGGAGACGGACGCCGGGACCGCGAACGCGCCGAGGTCGACCGGGACGCCGTGGGAGGCCAGTCGGGCCACGAGGCGGGCGATGTCGCCGGCGCCGCGTGCCCCGCGCCGGTCGACGGAGACCGCCACGTGCGGCTCGTCGCCGAGCGTCTCGTGGATCCAGCGGGCGCACGTGCTGCTCGGCCCGACCTCGATGAAGCAGCGGAACCCGTCCGCGTACGCCCGCCGCACCAGCCGCGGGAAGTCGACCGTCTCCCGCAGCGTGACGGCGATGTTCGCGGCGACGGCGTCCGGGTCGAGGCCGGTCACGGGCGCGTAGTGCCGGCTGCTGTAGAGCGTCAGGCCGCCGACGTCACCGGTCGGGTACCGGTTGAGGTCGGCGAGTTCGCCGAGGACGCCGTCGACGACCGGGCAGTGCATGACGTGGTTGGCCGGCGAGCGGGCGCTGCGGCAGTCCAGTGCGGCGATGAGCGCGGCGCACTGGCCGGGGTCGCCGGCGACCACGACCTCCTGCGGGGTGTTGACGTGGGTGACGAAGACCCGGTCGAAGCGCTCGACGGCCGCCCGTACGTCGTCGGCCGGGGCGAGCAGCACATGTGTGGCCCACACCTGCGCGTCCGGGACGTCATCGCCGAGTCCCCACAGCTCGCGCACCGTGCGCTTGGGTCCGCGCAGCATGTCGTCGAAGAGCGGCGAGGCGCTGATCTTCGCGTCGCCGCGGGCGCTCTTGATCCAGCCGCCGGTGGCGAAGAGCATGCTGCTCTCGCCGAGGCTGTAGCCGAACGCGCCCTGCACGGGCACGCCCAGGACCTCCCGCACCAGGTCCGTCGACAGCAGCGCGTAGCTGGTGCCGGCGGCCAGCATCAGGGGGATGTCCTCGACGAGTTCGCCCTCCCGGCGCATCAGTTCGCGCCGTCCGAGGGGCTCACGGGAACGCGGGTAGAGGGCGGCGCTGCGCAGGAGCTCCGCGGGGAGCTCGGCCTGCGCCTCGAAGCGGGGCAGCAGCCCGGGGAAGGCGCGGAAGAGGGAACGGCCCAGGCCCAGGTAGGAGTTGAAGGCTCCGGGGAAGACCAGGGCCACCTTGGCACTGCCACCGGCGCCGATCGGCCGGGAGGTGAAGTGGCTACCGGAGGGCGAGGTCCATTCCCCGCCCGACCGCCACACCTGCGGCAGGTCCTTGACGGCCTGGTCGATCTGCCGGGCGAGCCCGGCGGTGTCGTCGGCGACGAGGACGGCCTTGAGCCGGGCGGGGCGGTCCTCGGCGAGGGCCGCCCAGTCCCCGTCGAGCGCCGCCCGCAGCTCGCCGAGCCGTCGCAGCAGCCCCTCGATGTCGTCGGCGCCGACGGGCACGACGAGGCCGCCGCCGGAGCGGGCCCAGTCGGTCTCGGCGACCTCGCCGCGCACCCTGGCACCGGCCAGGACGACGTGGCCGTGGCTGCCCGCCGTGCCGGTGACGCTCACCGACGCCGCGCGCCGTCCGTCGCGCCGGGCCCGCAGCCAGGGGCGGGAGTCGGCGGGGAGGAAGAAGGAGGAGCCGTCCGGAGGGACGGCTCCGCCGCCCGGGGCGACCGGGAAGTAGGCGTGGTGCAGGCACAGCGCGGCCCGGATGACGGAGGCGAGCGCGGAGGCACGGCCGGTGTCGCCGACGCAGGCGTGGACTCCGGACAGCGCGGTGCGCAGTTCGCCGCCGGCCCGGTCACGGGTCCAGACCCGGGCCAGGCCCTCGCGTTCGGCGGCGGTCGCGGCGCCCGCCTCGACGAGTTCGACGTCGGCCGGGGTGAGCCCGGCGGCGGCCAGCGCTTCCTCGGCGGCGCGGGCGACCAGTTCGGGGCGGGCCCCGGGGGTCACGTCCCCGCAGTGGTGGACGGCGACGGCCTCCACCATGGCGTACACGGTCCGTCCCGGCGGCACCGACGCGGGCCGGGTGACGACGACGGCCCCGGCACCCTCGCCGAGGACGCGCAGCCCGTCCCGGACCGAGCCGGGCTCCAGCAGTTCGCGGGCGAGCGTGTTCTCGGGCCCGGCCGCGAGGTCGACGGCGCCGACGAGGACGGCCTCGACGGTCGGGTCGAGCAGCAGCAACCGGGCGACGTCGAGGGCGTCGACGCCCACCGAACTGTCGGAGGAGAGGGTGAAGGAGGGGCCGGTCAGGTTCCACAGCGAGGAGACCCGGCTGGCCATGATGTTGCCGATGTAACTGAGCACCTCGTTGGGCTCGATGGAGTCGTGGACGCCGTTGCGCGCGGCCCGGGTGAGCTCGGCCAGTTGCCCGGGGGTGGGCTCCACGCCGGCCTGCGCGCACCAGTCGGCGAGCTTGCGGCCCAGTTCGTAGCGGGAGCCGTGGCCGTGCGCGCTCGGTTCCATCTCCATGCCGACGACGACGGCGACCCGGCGCGGCCCGGCGTCCCCGCCGGTGCCGGGGCGCGGCCGCTCGTAACCGGCGTCGCGCAGCGCCTCCTCGGCGACGCGCATCATCAGCAGGTGCTGCTGGTTGAAGTGGTCGAGGTCCTTGGGCGGGATCTTGTACGAGGTCGCGTCGACCTCTAACTCCTCGACGTACGCGGCCCTCGGCGCGTGCTCGCCGGCGAGCCCGGCCCGGGCCAGGGGGCCGCCCTCGACGTCCTCGAAGCCGCGCCACCGCTGTCGGGGCAGCGTGCGCACGGCGTCCAGGCCCTCGTACCCGGCACGCTCGAAGGCGTCCAGCGTGGTGAACGAGCCGAAGTGCGCGCCCATGCCGATGACGGCCAGCGGCGGCACCGGCGTCGCCGCGGAAGCAGGCTCCGGAGCGCGGTCGAGCGCGGGGTCGGGGTCGGGGTCGGGGGCCGAGAGGACGACGTGCGCGTTCGTACCGCCGAAGCCGAAGGCCGAGACGCCGGCCCGGCGGGGACCGCCGCCCGCGGGCTCGGGCCAGGCCACCGCCTCACGGACGACCCGGTCGGCGACGGTCCCCGGCAGGGGCTGCCCGACGCCGATGGTGGGCGGGATCGTGCCGTGCGACAGGCCGAGGACGACCTTGATGAGGCTGGTCATGCCGGCCACGGTCAGCAGGTGGCCGATGTTGGACTTGACCGACCCCAGCAGCGGTCCGCGGCCGAAGAACGCCTCGACCCCGCCGAGTTCGGTGCTGTCGCCGAGCGGCGTCCCGGTGGCGTGGCACTCCAGGTACTGGACGGCCGAGGGGTCCACGCCCGCCTCGCGGTAGGCGAGTTCGTACGCGGCGAGCTGCCCGGCGGCGTTCGGCACCAGCATGTGCTTGCCGGGACCGTCGTTGGTGAGGGCGAGCGCGTCGACGACCGCGTACACCCGGTCGCCGTCGCGCCGGGCGTCGGCCAGGCGCTTCACGACGACCATGGCGGCGCCCTGGCCGGTGACGATGCCCCGGGAGCGGGCGTCGAAGGGCTGGCTGAAGCCGTCCGGCGGATAGGCCCGCAGGTCGGAGAAGGACAGGTGGATGACGGTCGGGTCGGGGGCGCAGACCCCGCCCGCCAGCATCAGGTCGGCGCGGCCCGTCTCCAGGTGGGCGCAGGCCAGCTTCAGCGCGTACAGCGCTGAGGAGCAGGCGGCGTCCAGGGTGAAGCGGGGCCCGTCGAGGCCGAGCGCCGCGGCCACCACCTGGGCGGGCATCCCGCCCGCCCACAGGTTGTGGGCGGCGGCGGTGCCCGCCGGGACGGCGGCCCCGGCGGGGTCGCCGCCGGGTGCCGCCGCCGGGAGACCGGCGTCCGCCAGTCCCCGGGCCACCGCCGAGTCCCACAACTCTCCGGCGACCCTGCCGGAGGCCGGGGTGGGGAACGGGTAGTTCCCGAACACCACCCCGGTCCTCCGTCCGCTCCGGCCGGCCGCGGCGCCGGGGGGAGAGCCCGCGTCGGCCAGAGCGTCCCCGGCCACCCGGAGCGCCCAGTGGAACGAGCGGTCCAGGCCGGCCAGGTAGTCGGACGGGAGCAGGTATCCGCTCGGGTCGAAGGCCGTCGCGTCCTCCTCCGTGAGGAACCCGCCCCGGGTGCAGTAGATGCGGTGCCGGTCGTCGGGGTCGGTCTCGCGGACCCGTGGGTCCTGCCCGAAGATCCGGCTGTCCCCGTCGGTGCGCGAGTCCACGCCGCCGGTCAGGTTCCGCCAGTAGTCGTCGGGTGTCCCTGCCCCGGGGAAGAGGCAGGCCAGGCCGACGATCGCGTACTTGCCCATGGTGGGTCAGCCTCCGAGTGTCCGAGTCGGTCCGGTCGGGTCGGCGGTCGTCAGACCGGGACGGCGGCGGTCGCGCCGGACCGCCCGGACGGCCCGAACTTGCCCTCCAGTTCCGGGTCCTCGACCAACGCCACCCCGTCGAGCACCTGCAGGACCCGGCCCTCGCGGTCGAGCGCGGTGATCGAGCAGGTCACCCCGGTCGTGGCCGGCCGGACGTCCTCCACGGCGATCAGGAAGTCCTCGTCGGCGGGCAGGGGGGCGAAGAGCCGGATCCGGGAGATCTCCATCGGCAGGCTGGCCCGGCCGCGGAACAGCCGGACCCACACCAGCCCGGCCTGCAGCAGCAGGTCGGCCAGGACGGGGCTGTGCCGCAGGCCGTGGTAGGCACCGTGCGCCGGGACGGGGTCGCCGAGCCGGGCGCCGAGCAGCAGCCGGTGCTCGTCCGAGGCGAGGATCCGGCGCAGCCCGCGCAGCGACGGGCCGTGGAAGAGCGTGCCGTCGCGGTAGAGGTAGCCGGCGTCGGTGCCGCTCGCCGCGCGGGCCGCCTCGGCGAGGTCCGCGCGGTCCGCGGGACGCGGGCCGGGTCCGGCCGTGCCGACGGTGCCGCCGTACGCCGGGCGGCTGCGCCCGGCGGTGTCGACGGCGGAGGCCAGCACGTCCAGGGTGCCGGGGCCGGCGTTCCGGCCGGGCTCCACGAACAGCCGCAGCCGCTCGGGGACCTCGCCCTCGGCGCCGTCCAGGACGACCCCCTTGAAGACCTTGAACCCGCTCACCTCGGCGACGGTCCCATCGGTCGCCGTCTCGACGGCGTTGAGCAGGGCGCCCACGGCGGCGGTGGCGGGCAGCACCCGCCTGCCGCCGATCGCGTGGTCGGCCAGCACCGTCTCGGCGGCCAGCCGGTCGAGCCCGCGGTCCACCAGCAGCGACACCGGCGCGCCGGACCCGGTGGCGGGCGGCGCCGACAGCGGCCTCAGCGGGCCCGCCACGATGACCGTGTCGTGGCCGCGCTCCGCCGTGAACTGCTCGGCGAAGATGCCCGCCCCGGTCGCGACCGGGACCAGCTCCACCCCGCGCGAGGCGAACATCCGGCGCAGGTCGTCGGTGACCATCCCGCCGTCCCAGGCACCCCAGTTGACCGAGGTCACCCGGGCCGACGGCAGCTCCCGCTTGAGCCGTACGGCGAGCCGGTTCAGCGCCTCGTTGGCCACGGCGTAGTCGGACTGGCCGCGGTTGCCGAAGAACCCGGCGACCGAGGAGAAGAACACCAGGTGCCGCAGGGCGGCGGTGCCGCGCAGCGCGTCCAGGACGTTGCCCAAGCCGACGATCTTGGTGCCGAGGACGCGGTGGACCTCCTCCGCCGTCTTGTCCACGATCAGCCGGTCGGCCAGCACACCCGCGCCGTGCACGACCCCGGTGACCCGGGGCGCGTACGGGGCCAGGGCGGTCCGCACCGCGGCGGCGTCGGTGATGTCGACGGCGACGTACTCCACGCTCCCGCCGTACGCCCGCAGCCGGCGCAGGTTCTCCGAGATCTCCCGGCTGCCCGTCAGCTCCCGGTAGACCGCCTCCACCCCGCGCGGGGTCGGCTTCTCGCCGTCGGCGGCGATCCGCCGGGCGATCGCGCCCTTCAGCGCGGCGCCCTCCAGCCCGGCGGCCCACTCGGGCTCCGGGGCGGCCTCGCTGCGGCCGAGCAGCAGCAGCCCCGCCGGGCGGGCCGCCACCAGCGCCCGCAGGCAGTCCGCCGTGATGCCGCGCGCTCCGCCGGTCACCACGAGCAGGTCGTCCGCGCCGATCTCCGGCACGGCCACCGCGGGCCCGGCCGGTGCCTGCGCCGACGGCACGACGGTGCGACGGCCCTGCGCGTCGTGCCCGACGTCGGCGAGGTCGCCGGCCAGGTCCTTGATCTCACCCAGGAAGCGGGCCGCGATCGTGTGGTCGTCCAGCCCGGGCGCGAAGTCCACGGTGCGGGTGAACAGTTCCGGCGCCTCGATGGCGAGGGTCTTCACCAGTCCGCTCACACCGCCCAGCAGCGCCGGGCCGGACGCACCACCGCGGTAGCCGTTCGCCCCGTCCAGCTGCGTGACCGCCACGAACGCCGCGCGCGTGCCCCCGGCCGCCGCGGCCTTCAGCGCGGGCTGCGTCTGCCGGGCCACGAGCACGGTGTGCGCCAGCCGCCGCGCGGCATCGGCCCACTCTTCCCCGGCCGCGGCCGCCACCTGGACGACGAGGTCGAGCCTGCCCGCCGTCACGACGCGGGCCAGTTCGTCGGCCTCCCACGTCCGCAGCGACCGTACGGCGTCCGCCTCGGCCGCGGTCGCCACCCCGTCGGGCAGCCCCACGACCTCCACCCGCCAGCCGTCCGCGCGCAGCGCGGCCACCACCGGCCGGGTCAGCGTCGACCCGTCGTCCACCACGAGCGCGGTCCGCTGCTCGGCGTACGCCCCCACGACCACGTACGGCGCGGGCAGTTCGCGTAATGAAGCGAACGTCCTCCCGATCCCGGGCGCGGCCGGGTACGTCACCGTCAACGGCGCCTCCGCACGGGTCGCGGGGACGGGCGCGGGCCCGGAGGTGGGAGCGGAGGCACCGGCGAGGAACCCGGCGATGTCGTCCAACGTCCGCAGCTCACCCAACCGCTCCGGATCGATGTCCCCCGACACCGGGAAACGCTCCTGCAACGCCCCCATGATCTGCACCCGCTTGATCGAGTCAATGCCCAGATCGGCTTCCAGATCCATCCCCGGCTCCAGCATCTCCGCCGGATAACCCGTCTTCTCCGCCACCACCTCAAGCAACGCCTCCAACACCGCA